>JALREG010000093.1 GCA_023253905.1 Burkholderiaceae bacterium | reverse complement strand
AACGAGACGCTTGATGCGGCTAAAGCTCGCGGGTATGATACGTCAAACTATGACCTGCCAGCCGGGTTTAACCCACTGTACGGATCGTCTGGCGACTACGCCGACATCTACGGCCCCTCACAACCGACGATGCTGGGTGTGTCCGGCAAGCCCGAGTCTCGCGACGGCAAAAGCATTGAACCGTTGGTCGGTCACGGGGTTCAGGCCTCATCCATCGGGTTCATGATCGAGCCTGATACGCCCATGGTCTGGCGCGGTCCGATGGTGACGCAGGCGCTCGAGCAGCTGCTGCGCGACACCAACTGGCAGGACCTCGATTATCTGGTGATCGACATGCCCCCAGGTACCGGCGACATTCACCTCACGCTATCGCAAAAAATTCCGGTGACAGGCGCGGTGATTGTCACCACGCCGCAGGATATCGCGCTGCTCGATGCCCGGAAGGGTCTCAAGATGTTCGAGAAGGTGGGGATCCCCATTCTGGGCATCGTCGAGAACATGGCGATGCACACCTGCACGAATTGCGGCCACACCGAGCACATCTTCGGTCAGGGCGGTGGCGAGAAGATGGCAGGCGACTATGACGTCGAATATCTGGGCGGGCTGCCGCTGGATATCCGGATCCGCGAGCAGGCCGACTCGGGCCGGCCCACGGTGGTCGCCGACCCGGACGGTGATCTCGCGGCCACATACAAGCGGATCGCCCGCCGGGTCGCCGTTCGGATCGCGGAGCGCGCGCGCGACATGAGCCTCAAGTTCCCGTCTATCGTCGTCCAGAAAACCTGAGGCTGGCAGGATGGGCGGGCCGTTCCGTGGGGATAGGCCGAGGTTCGGGTCGTCAGCCGACGACCGAGGCGAGGCCCCCTTGAAGCGGATGGCTGCAGCGTTTCGATACGCTCCCGTGTGGGGGGCGCGCGTTGCCCGTCTCGCCCATGCCGGGATGGTGGTGGTTGCGGCGCTTGTTTCAGCGACAACCCTTGCGCAGTCGCCGTCTGCGCCGCAGCGCCTCTCACCCCTGCCGGCGCAGAGCGCGGCTGATATTCAGTCGCAACGATCCGAGGCCAGCCGTCCCCTGCGTGTGGCGGCTGCGGCCAGTCTTCGAGGCGCGCTCGATCTGGCGCTGGCCGACTGGCGGGAGGCGGGAGGCGGTCTATCGCTTGTCACCTATGCGGGGACGCCCGCGCTGGTCCGGCAGATCGAGCAGGGGCTGCCCGCGGATTTGTTCGTGTCAGCAGACGCCGCCTGGATGGACCATCTCCAGTCAAAGGGCGCGTTGCGGCCGGGAACTCGCAGAGATCTTCTCGCCAACCGCCTGGTGCTGGTCGCGGGCAGCGATCGCGAGGCGCTGTTGCCAGTGGCTGCGCGTACGTTTGCTGCGCCGGTTGAACTGGGCGGGGCCGGGGATGGGGCGCTCCGTGCGGCGCTCGCGAACTGGCCGGGTTCGACGCGTCTGGCGATCGCCGAGGTAGCGAGTGTGCCCGCCGGGCGCTATGCGCGCGGCGCGCTCGAAGCGCTTGGTCTGTGGCGGGCGTGGTCGGGGCGGCTCGCGATGACCGATAACGTCCGGGCGGCACTGCTGCTGGTGGCACGCGGTGAGACCGAGCTTGGCATCGTGTATGCCTCGGACGCGCAGGCGGAGCCGAGGGTGAGAGTGGTCGGCCTGCTGTCCGAGTCGGTTCATCCTCCGATCCGTTATCCGGCCGCAGTCCTGGCAGCCACGGTACATTCGCGCGCGGTAGAAGCGCTCGAGTTTCTCGGGGGGCCAGTGGCCATGAAGCGGTTTGTCGCTGCGGGATTCAGTCAACCGCCGGCTTTGCCTGCCGGCAGCCGATGAGGCCCGACTTGTTACCGGTCGCGTTTGCTTTCAGCAGCGAGGAGCTTGAGGCGATTCTGCTCACGCTGAAAGTGGCCTCGGTGGCTACGCTCGCCACGCTCCCGGTCGGCATTGCCCTGGGCTGGCTGCTTGCCCGAAAGCGCTTTCCCGGCCGCGCCCTGCTCGACGGTCTGGTGCATCTGCCGCTGGTGCTTCCGCCGGTGGTGACCGGCTATCTGCTTCTCGTGGCGCTCGGCCGTCAGGGCTGGATGGGTGCCTGGCTTGCCGATCACCTGGGGATTGTTTTTTCGTTTCGCTGGACGGGTGCGGCACTCGCCTCGGCGGTGATGGGTCTGCCGCTCATGGTGCGAGCGATTCGGCTCGCGATCGAATCAGTCGATCGACGCTATGAACATGCGGCGGCCACGCTTGGTTCATCGCCAGTGGTCACGTTTTTCTCGATCACGCTGCCGCTCGCCGCGCCGGGCATTGTTGCGGGCGCTGTGCTGTGCTTTGCGAAAGCGCTGGGCGAATTTGGCGCCACTATCACCTTCGTGTCGGCGATCCCGGGCGAAACCCAGACGCTCGCTGCCGCGCTCTACGCGCTCACGCAGACCCCCGGGGCAGATTTGGCCGCCTGGCGGCTCACGCTGGTCGCCATCGCCGTGTCAATCGCAGCGCTGATGGCCTCGGAGTGGCTGGCGAGGCGGGTGGCCCGGCAGGTGCGGGGCGGGCTGTGAACATGACCCGGTCGACACCGATCGACATCAACGTCACCTTGCGTCGACGCGATTTCACGCTTGAATTTCGTCTGTCTGGCGAATTCGGCGCGCTTGCGCTGTTCGGGCGTTCAGGCTCAGGAAAATCCACGGTTCTGGGATTGATCGCAGGGCTTCTCCGCCCCGATAGCGGACACATCCGGGTGGGCGGTGTCACGCTGGTCGATACCGCGCAGCGAATATTCATTCCGCCGCACCGACGCCGTGTGGGGCTGGTTTTTCAGGACTCAGCGCTCTTTCCTCACTTCGATGTACGCGGCAATCTGCGCTATGCGGAGCGGTTCGGACGTGGATCGTCCGACGACCGGCGGGGGCCGGCAACGGGGTCCGAGCTTGCCCTCGAATTCGAGGATGTGGTGAGCCTCCTCGGGCTCGCTTCGCTCCTGTCCCGGCGGCCTGCCACGCTCTCGGGTGGCGAGCGGCAGCGGGTTGCAATCGGCCGCGCGCTCCTTAGCGCGCCGCGGCTTTTGCTGTTTGACGAACCGCTCGCCTCGCTCGATGCCGAGCGCAAGCTCGAGATCCTTCCCTACATCCTGCGGCTTCGCGAGCAGGCGGGCATGCCGATCGTGTATGTCTCCCATGCTGCGGATGAAGTGGCTCGCCTGGCCGATCAAGTGGCGGTGATTGATGCGGGCCGAATTCAGGCAATTGGCCCTCCTGGCGAAGTGCTCGCGCCCGCCTGGGCGCGAGGCGCGGGCGGCTTCGCTGCGGTGTCGGTGATCGAAGCGCGGGTGCGTGACTATGACGAAGCCTACGGGCTCACGATGTTCGATCATCCGGCGGGCGTGATTGCGTTGCCCGGCCGGATCGGTCGCCCGGGCGAGCCACACCGGTTCGTGATCCGCGCGACCGACGTGGCGCTCGCCGTGCAGCGGCCGCGCGATGTCAGCTTTCGCACCGTGTTGTCAGGGACGATCGAAGCCATCGAGCGTGATCCCGGGCCAATCGCCCGGATTGACGTCCGGCTGCCGGGTGATGAGCGGATCGTAGCGCTGATCACGCGGAAGGCCGTCGATGAACTGGCGATTGATATCGGGGATCGGATCTTTGCGATGGTGAAAGCGACTGCGCTCGATGAGCGCTCGCTTGCGCGTTGACGGGTCAGCGGTTCTCTGATGTCTTCGTTTGCCCGCTGACGGGTCCGCCCGCCTCCGACATCTTCGCCCGCACGGCTGCGAACTGCATGTCGAACGATCGCCTTGCATCGGCCTCCACGGTCCGGAATGCACGGACCAGTTCCGACCCCAGCGCGCTCACCTGCGCACGCCCCGATCCGGGTTCGATCAGCACCACCGGTTCGCCAAAGAAGGCGGTGAGCGACTCGATCAGGAGCGTGGCGCGTCGCTCCGACATGCCGAGCGATTGACCCGCAGCCGCGACGGTCCCGGTGCGACCGACTGCCTCCAGCAACGCGATCTTGCCGGGGCCGAGTCGTGCGTCATCGCTAAAGCGCAGTCGGATCGAGAGCAGGGAGCCGTCTGAAGTGTCCATGCGGGGATGATAAACCGGTGCTATCGTCGCCCCGATGACCGCACCTGATCCGCCTCCTCCCGTTCCCCGCGCGCGCGGCCGCGCGGGGGCCGTGCCCCTGCTGATTCTGGCGCTCGCGTTCCTCTGCCTGGGGTCGCTCGGTATCGGGCGTTATCCGCTGCATCTTGGCGATGTGTTTGCGCTCCTCGGCGCCGCGCTGGGCGGTCCCGCGCATGGTCGCGATGCCATGCTCGAGCAGGTGTTCTGGCAGTTGCGCCTGCCGCGCGTGGCCGCAGCGCTTCTGGTGGGGGCGGCACTCGCCGCATCGGGCGCCTGTCTGCAACGCGCCTTTCGTAACCCGCTTGCTGCGCCCGAATTGCTGGGGGTGTCAGCCGGGGCAGCGCTCGGGGCAGCGCTCGCCATTGTGGCGGGGGCCGGGGTGATGGTGCTTCAACTCTCCGCGTTCGGGGGTGGGTTGATGGCCATCGCGCTGGTGCTTGCTCTCGGGCCGCTGCTCCCCGCGCGCGACCGGCTGCTCGGGCTGATTCTCACGGGCGTGGCCGTCTCCAGTCTCGCGGGGGCACTCCTCACCGCCCTCATCGCCATGGCCGATCCGCGATCGTCGCTTCCCGCGATCAGTTTCTGGATGATGGGGAGTTTCAGTGCGGTTGACCCGGCGGCACTCGGCGGGCTTGCCGGGGCGCTTGCGCTTGCGCTGGTTCCGCTCGCGCTCCTTCGCTGGCGGATCGATGCTCTTGCCCTGGGCGATGATGAGGCGCATGCGATGGGGGTAGCTCCGCACCGTACGCGGCGGTGGGTGGTGGTGCTGGCTGCGCTCGCGACGTCGGCAGCGGTCGCTGTGGCCGGGGTGATCGGCTGGGTGGGACTGATCGTGCCGCATCTGGCCCGGATGCTGGTGGGGGCTGCATTTTCGCGCTGGCTCGCGGCCAGCGCGCTCCTCGGCGCGGTGTTCATGCTGATGATCGACACCGTCTGTCGCGCCTTGGGCGAGACCGAACTGCCGCCCGGGGTGCTGGCGGCGCTCCTGGGGGCGCCCGTACTGTTTCTGCTCATGCGTCGAGGAGATCGATGATGAGCGAATCCCGGACCGAACCCGCCTCCGCTCAGGCGTTTGCTGGGCGCGGGTCGCTGGAGTCGGCCGCGCCGCTCCTTCAGGTGGAGTCGCTCAGTTTCGGCCCGGCCGGGCGGGCGCTTGCCGAGCCGCTCTCGTTTACGCTGGAACGTGGCCGTTGCCTCGTGTTGCTGGGGCCCAATGGTGCCGGTAAGACCAGTCTCATGAGAACGCTGATCGGCGCGTTACCCGCGCTGGGCGGCAGCATCCGCTGGGGTGGGCAGGTGCTCGCGGGAATGACTGATCGCGAGCGGGCATCGATGATCGCGTTTGCCGCGCCGCGACCGGTGGATGAGGGTGCGTTTACCGTCGAGCATCTGACGCTCCTTGGCCGGGTCGCTGCGCGCGGGGTATGGAATAGCGCAACCGCCGCGGATCATGAGCGCGCGGCCGAAGCGCTCGCGCTCCTCGAGCTGGAAGGGCTGCGGGATCGCGTGCTCGCTCAGCTCTCCGATGGTGAGCGGCAACTTGCCCAGATTGCCCGTGCGCTCGCCCAGGATGCGCAGGCGCTGATTCTCGATGAACCCGCAGCCAGCCTGGATCTGGCGCGCCAGGCGTCGATTCTGGTAACGGTCAGGAGGCTGCTCGAGGGCGGCCGCGCGGTGGTGCTGAGCACGCATGATCCCAACCATGCGCTTGCGATTGCCGATCAGGTTTTGTTGTGGGAGCCGGGGGGACGGATTGCGTGCGGATCCGCGCCGGCGCTTCTGCAGCCCGCCCGGCTGTCGGCTGCGTATGGCGTGGAGGTGAGGCGCTATTGCGCCGATGACGGTGCGACGCTGTTCGGTCTGCGTAACTGAAGCGGGACCGGAGCGGCGAGTGCGTTGGGCAGGCGCTCAAGACTCTTGAGGTTATGGACCGGCAGCATCGCATCGACCGAAGGAAGCAGTGCACGAACGCCAGCTGCACGGGGCTCGAAGCCTTCAAAGCGCAGAAGCGGATTGAGCCAGATGACGCGACGCGCATGACGGCGTAGCCGCGCGGCCTCTGCCGCAAGCAGCGTGCTGTCCTCGCGGTCCAGCCCGTCGGTCAGCAACAGCACGGTGGTGCGCGAGCCCAGCAGCCGCCGCGCCCAGAGCGTGTTGAATGAGGCGAGGCAGCTACCCAGCCGGGTGCCACCCCCCCAGTCGATGATGTCGGCGAGCGTACTTCGTACCGCTTCATCGGGGTCACGGTGCCGCAACCGGCGGCTGATTCGCGTGAGACGGGTTCCGAGCGCGAGTGTCTCGGTGCGTGGATCGGCGGCGGTGAGCGCATGGGCCCAGTGCAGCATCAGGCGCGCATAGCGCTGCATCGAGCCCGAGACATCAAGGAGCAGCACGAGCGTCTGTGCTCGCCACCGCGGTTCGCGCCGCAGCAGTTCGATGGCAAGCGGCGAGCGCGCGGCGCGCCGCAGGCTTGCTCTCAGGTCGGGCGTACCGCGTCGAGCAGAACGCGATCGACGCGTACGCTCCTCGGGCAGATTGCGGGCAAGCAGGGCGGCCCGCTCGGCCGCCTCGTTGAATTCCTCGACCGTCATGGCGCGAAAGTCGGTGGCGCGCAACTGCTCGTCACGGGAATAACCGCCTGAGCGCTCCCTGGCCTCGGTCGGCGTGACCGGTGCTGCCGCACGCGCGGCGCGCAGGCTTGCGAGCGCACGTGCCACGCGCTGATTCGCAGCAAACCGGAGCGCGGACGAATCGCCCTCGGGATCGTTGCCCGCGGGCATGTGGGGTGCCGAGCGGCTGGCTGCACCCGGAACGGCTTCTCCGGCGCGCCCCAGCAGTGCCTGCTCCATGAGACCGGGCTGGAAAATGGCGTCGAACAGCGCATCGAACACCGGCCGATGCTCGGGGGCATCGACCAGTACGCCCGCGAGCGCGCTACGAACATCCTCGCGCTGTTCGATACCGATGATCGCCAACGCCTCGGTGGCGACCAGCGCCCGTTCAGGCCCCACGCGCAGGCCCGCCTCGCGCAGCAGTCGCACAAAGATCATCAGGTTGCGGACCAGCTCACCTGACGCGGCGGGCGCGATCGAGGTCATTGCAGGCGCGCGGATCAGGCGGGAGGCGGTGCAGACAGCGGTGCGTCTGAGCTCACCCGGTCGATATCTTCCTGGTGCTTGAGGAGCACGCCGAGCGTGGCGTCAACCCGCTCGCGATCCAGCGCCACCGCATCAAGCGCCTGCAGTGCACGCACCCAGTCGATGGTTTCGGCCACGCCGGGAGGCTTGAAGAGCGCCATCGTGCGCACCCGTTGCACAAATTCGACCGCCTGACGGCTGAGCGAGGCCGCAGCCTCCGGAGCACGGCGCCTCACGATCTCGAATTCACGCTCGGTATCGGGATAGTCGAGCCAGTGGTAGAGGCAGCGACGCTTGAGCGCATCACGCAGTTCGCGCGTGCGATTGGAGGTGATCACCACGTGCGGCGGATGTAGCGCCTGCAGGCTTCCCAGCTCGGGGATGGTGATCTGGTTTTCGCCCAGCATCTCCAGCAGAAACGCCTCGAAGGGTTCGTCGGCACGGTCGAGTTCATCAATCAGCAGGACCGCCGGCACTGGTGACAGCAGGGCCTTCAGAAGCGGCCGCTCGATCAGCATCTCCCGCCGGTAGAGATCGCGTGCGATCCGCGGTGCATCAATCGGGCCCGATGCTTCCGCAAGCCTTATTTCGAGCAGCTGCCGCGAGACATTCCATTCGTACGCGGCCTGAGCAATATCAAGGCCCTCGTAGCATTGCAGACGGATGAGCGGCGCCTGCAGCATGGCGGCCAGCGTTTTCGCGAGTTCGGTTTTGCCCACACCCGCTTCGCCCTCCAGCAGGAGCGGGCGTTTTATGCGCAGCGACAGAAACGCGACGGTCGCAAGCCTGCGGTCGCAGATGTAGTCGTGGCGACCGAACCCGGCCATCAACGAATCAATCGAGTCGATCGGGGTGTCCGAAGCGGACGCTGCGGAAGCGGGCTGATTCACGGCAGGGCGCCTGACAGAGTGGGGGACAGAATCTCGGCCGGAGCGGTCAGGCCGATTCGAGTGGCGAGTGTAGCCGAGCGGTGATCGGCGGGCGCAAGCCGCCCACCCGGATAGGCAAGGCGGTGCAGAGCCGGTATTATCCCGAGAAGCCCGAACAGACGGGAATCACCCAGACCCGCTAATTCCCAGCGGGCGACCCTTTATCGGACGGAGACACGGATGCAGAAATCGCTGCACATCAATCCGGACAAGTGCACCGGCTGCCTGCAGTGCGAAATGGCCTGCAGCTTTGAAAATTACGGCACCTTCAACACCTCGAAGTCGCGCATCAAGGTGTTCGATTTTCATCACACCGGCCGCAAGGTTCCCTACACCTGCACCCAATGTGACGAGGCATGGTGCCTGCACGCCTGCCCGGTTGAGGCCATCAAGATCGATGCCGGAACCGGCGCCAAGGTGGTGCTGGAAGACGTGTGTGTGGGCTGCAAGGTCTGCACCATTGCCTGCCCCTTCGGCACGGGCGCCACCGGCGACGCCAACTTCTCCCAGGGTGCGGCGGCCGGCAACGATGCGGTGCGTCAGAGCATCACCTATGGCGACCGCACCCGCGGCACGTCGTCGGCCCTGCTGCGTTTCCAGCACGAGGGAAGCCTCT
>JALREG010000006.1 GCA_023253905.1 Burkholderiaceae bacterium | reverse complement strand
CTCTGGAGCAAACGGTCGGAACCCTTACGCGGTCGCCCGTCTATCGAAATCCCGCGGTGGGGTTTGAGGGGGCAGACTTCTTCAACCTCGTGGTGAGTTTCAACACCACCCAGCCGCTCGAAGAGATTGCGCAGTGTCTGCGCGATATCGAACGCGCTGAGGGACGCACTCGTGGTGAGGCACGATTTGCGCCGCGTACGCTCGATCTGGATATTCTGACCTACGGCTCGGCGTGCATCGACACCGACCGCCTGCATCTGCCACGTAAAGATATTCTGGAATACGCCTTCGTTCTGAAGCCGCTTGCCGACAATGCTCCGAGCGAAGCGCACCCCGTACTGGGGAAATCCTACGCGGCCCTGTGGGCAGCCTTCGATAAAACCGGACTTGTGCTCGAACCCGTTCCGGGTTTCCCGACATGAAACGCACGGGTATCACCGCCGCGCTTCTGGTCCTGCTGCTGTCCGCCTGCGCCGCAATCGTCACGCCTGGCCAGCAACGCCGTGCGACGGCGCTTTTCGAGGCCACCGATACCTACCGCAAACTCATGCGCTGGGGTCAGTATCAGGAGGCGGTGCCCTATCTTCGCGCTCGCGACGGAACACCGCTTACGCCGCCAGACCTCACCCGGATGCAGGGCTATCGCATCAGCGGCTGGCAGGCGAGTGAACCACAGGTCAACGAGGCGGGCGATGAAGCGCGAATCAACGTCGTCATCGAATACTACGAACTCGATTCGGCTACCACGCGGACCGTGCGCGATGAACAGGCGTGGTGGTACGACGCGGCTGCAGAACGCTGGTCGCTTGCGAGCCCTATGCCGGTGTTTTGGCGCCGCTGACGCGCGGCATCAATCGAAGATGGTGCGTCCGCCGTCGATGTTCAAGATTTGCCCGGTGACATACGACGCATCGAGCAGGTAGCACACCGCGCCCGCGATATCCTCCGGCGAGCCCAGCCGACCCAAGGGTGTTTTGGCGATAATCGCCGACTTGTCGGCGGCCGTTGTCTCGGTGCTCCACAGAATGGCGCCCGGGGCCACGGCGTTCACTCTCACCGCCGGCGCAAGTTCTCGCGCCAGCGCCCGGGTAAGACCCACCAAGCCTGCTTTGGCCGCGCAATACAGGGCAAAGCCCGGTCGTGGACGTTCTGCATAAATATCGACGATGTTGATCACATTGCCACCACGCGCAGCCAGCAGGGGCTTCGCTGCATTGGTCAACAGCCAGGGCGCGCGCAGATTCGTCCCGGCAATTTCGTTCCAGTCGGCGGCTGTGGTCTCGCCGCAGGGTGTGGGCCGGAACACCGCCGCGTTATTGACCAGTACGTCCAGTCGTCCCCAACGCGCGGCAACCGCAGCCACCAACGCTGCGGGCGCTTCCTCAGATGCAAGATCGGCCTGCGCGGTGATCGCCGAACCCGTACGGGTGCGTTCGAGCTCGCCTGCCAGGGCCTCCGCAGCAGCGGCGGATTGGTGATAATGCACCGCCACCCGCATGCCACGGGCGTGTAAGGCGCGCGCAATTCGCGCACCGAGGCGCTGGCTCGCGCCGGTGACCAGCGCGACGGGGGACTCATCTTTGGATTCAGGAACACTCATGCGCGCATCGACTCCCGGACGCAACCAGCCGTGAAGGGCGAAGCGAGATTACCCGATCCCAGTCCGGATGCGGCAGCCTTTTCGGCGCGACTGTCGATGCGCATCAAGGCGGAGATCGACGCGGCCAACGGCTTTCTTCCATTCGATCGCTACATGGAGCTCGCGCTCTATGCGCCCGGCCTCGGGTACTACGTAGGCGGTGCGGCTAAGTTTGGTGCTGCGGGCGATTTCGTGACAGCACCGGAATTGTCACCCCTGTTTGGCGCCTGTCTCGCAGAGCAATGTGCGGCTGCACTCGCCGCAGGGGGGCGCGGCGTCATCGAATTCGGCGGAGGCAGCGGAAAACTCGCAGCCAGCGTGTTGACCGCACTCGCCGCGCACGGCTATCGAGAGGTGCCCTATGCGATCGTCGAATTGAGTCCGGAGCTGCGAGAACGTCAGCGTGCCTGGCTTCAGCAGTCGGCGCCTGAATTAAGCACTCGGGTGGAGTGGTGGCAGGGGCCTCCGCCGCAACCCTGGACCGGCACCGTACTCGCCAACGAGATTCTTGATGCGCTGCCGGTCAGCTGCCTCGAATGGCGTGCCGGTCAGTGGCACGAGATGGGCGTGTGCCATCACGTGGAGGCGGGCGGCTTGAGACTGACGAGCCGCCCCGCACCCCACGACCTCGCGAACCTGATGAATATTCGACTCGCCGCTCACGCGCACGATCTGCCGGAGGGGTATCGCACCGAAGTCAACTTGCGGCAGGGCGCGTTTCTGGCAGACCTCTCGCGCTTTCTTGCCGAGGGCACTGCGGTCTTGGCCGACTACGGCTATCCGCGCTCGGAGTACTACCACCCGGATCGCAGCTCAGGCACCTTGCAATGCCACTACCGACATCTGGTTCACGATGATCCCTTGTGGGCGCCGGGCTTGCAGGACATCACAGCGTCTGTCGATTTCACAGCGGTTGCTGAGGAGGCGGAGGCTGCTGGTTGGGAGGTCGCCGGCTTTACGGAGCAGGCTCAGTACCTGATGGCGTGCGACATTACCCAAAAGCTCCAGCAGCATCTGTCTGCAGGCGATGGATCTGCGCGAGCACTTCAGGCGGTCAAGCGACTGCTGTTGCCTCAAGAGATGGGCACCCGGGTTAAACTCATGACCCTTGCGCGGAACTACGGCGGATCGATCACGGGTTATTCCCTGCGGGACGCGCGCCACCGACTATGAATGGAGAGTTCCGATGAATCTGAAACGACGCACGCTGTTGGTGTTGTGCTGTGTCCTCGGGGCCGTTCGCCCCGGGCTGGCGGCGGAGGCCGACGACAAGGCGCCTGCCGAGCTTCCCACCCCGGCTGCAGGTCAGGCGGTGGCGACGTTCGCAGGGGGCTGCTTCTGGTGCATGGAGTCACCGTTCGACGACCTGCCGGGCGTCATCGCGACCACCTCGGGCTATACCGGCGGTCGGGTTGAAAATCCGAGCTA
>JALREG010000373.1 GCA_023253905.1 Burkholderiaceae bacterium | reverse complement strand
AATCGTGGACGCGATGGTGGACGCGAGATTCGCCACCACCTTGGTGGCCGCCGTACTATCGGACGCTGCCAGCGCAACGACGGTCGCCACTTTGGCGGCAGCTTTCTGCACGGCAAGCGCAGCTGCCTGATCGTTAGCGCTGGCCGTCGACTTCACCGCCAAGGGATCGAAATTAAGGAGGTTACCGCCGGTAGCAACGGATTCGGGCAGGCCCAGCGCTGCCGCGACCTGGTTGGCCGCCGCCTGGATCGCAGCTTGAGTCGGAGCCGTGGTACCCGATTTTTCAATGACCGCCTGAACCAGCGTGGTGAGCGGGTTGATGGTGGTGGATCCGGCCGGCGCTTTAAGCGGCGAGGTGTTGGGCAGACCCGTGTCGATATTGACGCCACCCACGGCGATGATCGTACCCTTTGGGGCTGTGCTGGGAAGGAAGAAACGACCCGCTGAATCGGTCACCACACCCGCGATCATCTCCGAGGCTTCGGCAGCGCCATTGTTGTTGGCGTCAACGTAGATTTGCGCGCCCCGGATGTAGCCGTCGGCGACCACACCCTGCGAGATGCTGAACGACGCCGCGTCGTTACCCGCTTCGTCCTGAAGGGTCAGTGCACCGTCGCCAGCGGCATCGGTATAGGTGAGCGCTAGTTTGATATTGCCCGCGGGGATGAACCCTGCCGCAAAAGTCAGGATGACTTTACTACCTTCAACCTTGATCGAATCGGGCACAGTGCCCGGAGCATCGTTGATGGCCACCGCAAAGGCTGTTTTCAATGGCGGCGCTTTGGCATCAAGGGTGCTGTCGAACGTGAGCGTAACCGTGCTGGCGGTGCTGCTCACCGCAGTCGAGACCAGCTGCGGCGGCGTCGTGTCAGGCGCTGGTGCTGTCGGCCCGCTTGCAGCAGGAGCAGAGGACGAACTACTTGCGTTCGCGATCAGCACGCCGGCGCCGATCAGCATGCCACCCAGGACGGGCGTGGAGAGCCCTGCGACCGTTGCCGCACCCGCTGCCGTGCCTGACCCGGCCGCGGCACCTTCCGCGGCAGCCTGCGCCCCCGCCGGGTTTGTGGCCTGGGCGAACAAAACCGGCCCTTCAGACATCGGCGCGGCTTCGACGCTCGCAGGTGGCTCGATGGGAGAAAAATCGAGAGCGATCTGGTGATGGGTGTCTTCTGAATCTTCGCGCCGCCGGACGCGCGAGGACGAAATCGCTTGACCAGGCGCCACCTGTACCGGCGCGGCTGGCGATTCAGGTAAGGAGAAGAGCGCCTCCGGCAAGGGCCGCTGGGAGTCAGCAAGGACGTCGCGACCGCGCCTGCCCGTGCCACCGGCTGGATGACCCGCAACCCGCCGGGCTTCACCCGAAGGAATGATCTGGGCAGGGCTGTTCGCGACAGGGTCTGCGCCGGGCGCAACAGGGGAGGAAGTCTTGGACGCTGGGCGAAATTCAGACATGACGAGGCTCCGGATCAACTTGGACTGCAAATAACGACGACCGACAGACGGTGCGAATTCGTGCAGCGATCGGCCGAAAAGACCCGCGCCCGATCACCTGTCAAAGGCTGGCGGTCAGACATGACGCACCACGCTGGGACATGCCAGAGAACCACTCACTGACGCAACGGAAATCACCGAAAAACCGGTTACAGGGGTATGCGCGACAAAAAGTTCGCCTATGATGCCACGGTTAATCGGGAAAAGTTGAGACTTTATGCCGTCCGCGGACACCGCGACGCTCACCGAGTTTTTTTGCCTGGCGCAAACGCGTTCCGTGGACGGTCGGTTAACATTTCCGGCATTCGTTTCGCGCCACAAAAATCCAGCCCGTTGGACTCCGTTCAACGCCAAACCCAGTACCCGACACCATGCAGATCGAACAAATCAACCTGCAGTACAACCGGCTGGAAGACCGACTGATCGTTCGCATCGGCATCTCGGGCCATCAGGAGCTAAGGTTTTTCATGACCCGGCTTTTGACTGTAGAACTGCTTAAAGTGATTGGCACCCAGCGCTCGGACGCGGGCACGCGGTTTGCCCAGGAACTCGGCGCCCCCACGCTTGATCCGCAGGTCGCACGTGAATTCGCCGACCAGAAGGCGATGTCAGGCGTTTCATTAGAAAAACCTTATGAGGGCGAAGGCCGGAAGCCTGTATTTGGCGAACGCATTCCACTGATCAGCGCCATGTCCTGGGGGCGACAGAACGATGTCACCACCTTCACCTTCAAAACGGTAAGCAGCGAGCAGTTCACGCTGAACTGCAATGCGTCGCTGCTGGTGGGGTTCGAGCAGTTGCTTCGAAGGCTGAGCGCCACAGCCAACTGGGCGATCGATACTTCCGCCACGCCTGCGGCGGCTGAGCAGCCCGCCGCAGCGCCTGCAGTACCGCCCCAGTCAATGCACTGAAGCGTGAGGCGCGCGCCTCAGTCTTCGTCGACGGTAATTGACCCTTTCACACCCGGCGGCACCCGCCAGCCCGGATTCTGGAAGGTCACCCGGATCTCAACCAGACCACTCGCCGCGTCAATCCCTGGCGACAGATAGCTGACACGGCCACGAATCGGCGGGATCTTGAGCGCCGGTTCGAAATTGATGGGAATCTGCTGGTCGAGCTTCAGCCTCCTGAGAGCCATAGGGGTGATGTTGACACGCAGATAACAGACGTCTGCGTCAACGATCTGCAGCACCGGCTCTCCGATTTTGGCCCACTCGCCCAACTCGAGATCCACCCGCGTGACGATCCCGCTCACGGGAGCAACCACCCGCCGCAGCAGTTTCTCCTGGTCGGCAATATCGAGCTCCGACTTCTCTCGAACCTTCTGGGCTGCCAGCTGATCGAGGCGCGCAAGCGCCGCAGAGAGGTCGAGTTCGAGGCGGGAGAGTTCCTCTCGACTGACCGACCCCCCCGCCTGGAAGGCGCGACGGGAATCGTCGGCGAGTGGCTTCAGGATCCGCACCCGATCTCGGGCTGCCCGCAACTCGCTCTCGTCTTCGAAGATCACGCGCCGGCGATGCGCCTCGAGGGCCGGCAGCCGATCATCGAGCTGAACCAGTAACTGGCCCTCTTTTACACGCCGACCAACCTCGGTCTGCACCTGCATGACCGCTGCAGCGACACCCGTGCTCACAAGAATGTCATGGCGCGGAACGATGAGACCGGTGAATTCAGTCGCCAGCACCAGCCCCGGAAAAGCGGCAAGAAACGAAATCAGCGCCCGCAGGCACCCACCAACACAACGCGTCACTGCTCCACCTCAATCGAATGCCGCGGCAGCAATGAACCGTCGGCCAGCATGATCCCTGTCAGCAGCAAAGCGGCCCGCGTTTCGCTTTCGATCATGCGAAGCGAGCTCTCGACGAAATCAGCCTCGCGCTGAAGAACCTGACCCACGCGCGAGATGCCCAGTGACAGCTGACGCCGCTCGAGCTCGAGCAGTTGGCGGCGAAGATCAATCTCGGCAGCGTAGCGCCCGATCTCATCACGCGAGGAAATCAACTGTTCGAGGCGCGCGCGAAGGTCGATCGCGATCCCCGCACGAACACTATTGAGTTCCTCCTCACTCTGCCTCAGCCGAAGTGCCTGGGCCTCGTAAAGCGAGTTGGCCTTGCGATTCCCAACGAGGGGGACTTCGAAATTGACGCCGATAAACCAGTCGGGAAACCGCGTGGTGCGGGCGAATTCCCAAGCCCGGCCAAATTCGTAGGCCATGCCTGACGTGCTGTAACTTGCCTGCAGGTCCAGCGAAGGCCGGCGTTGATTGTCAGCGAAGTTGAGCCTGACCACCGACTGATCACGGCGCAGCGCGGCGATGCGCACCGCAGGCCAACGATCGACCGCGCGCTCGATCGCAGTGATCGACATGTCAGGCTGGTAATCGAACTTTCGGGCGGGTGTGTTGGCGATGATCTTGAGCGCTTCAGGGCGGCGCTCCTCGCCTGTGGCCCGAAGCAACCCCTTGATGCGCGCCTCGGCATCTCGCAGGCTTTGTTCGGTGCGGGCGATTTCAGCCTCGCGAAGCATCAGTGCTCCACGCGCCTCAACCGCGCCGATCGGCGCAACCCGCCCCACCTCAACCCGCGACTCGATGTCCCGAAGGAGCGAGCGCGAGGTGTCACGGGAGCGCGCGAGCACCCCGAGAACCTCGCGGGCGCGCTGCAGCTGCCAGTAAGCGCTGAGGGCTTCGGCGCTCACGCGCTCGAGCTGTTGACGGTAGTCGAGCAAAGCGATCTCACCATCGAGGCGCGCCACCTCCATATCGGTTTCAACCACCTGGCGCCCCATGCCCTTCATGAGAGGCTGCCGAACCGATACCACCAGGGATTGCTTCTGCTCAGCGTGGGTTGCGGTCATGGGTACGAGGTTGTTGCGACGGCGATTCAATCGCACGCTCATGCTGAGTTCAGCACCCGTGCTCGCGCGTTGCCTCAAGCCGCTTTCAAGCGAGTTGACATCTTCGTCGAGGAGTTCGTTTTGACTGGGCGCGTTGAGCGTGGTGATGATCTCGTCACCGGTTCGCTGGCGCGCACGGCCCTCGCGCCGAAGAGAGCTGAAAAGCACCGGATCGTAGACCGCGCGCTCACCCTCAGCGACCAGTCCTGACGCCCTGGCCTGCATGCGCGACATGAGGATCTGTGCATTGCGTTCGACCACCAGCTGCAGCAGCTGGGTGGGATCGAGTTCGAGCTGGTCGCTGTTGGGCGCGAGCGGACCTAACTCGGCAGCACGCGCGGCAGCCTGCGCAAGGGTCCGCGCCTCATGCCCACGCGCCCAGCGAAATTCTTCAGGCTGGGAGGCGGAAAACGGAGCCTCGGTTCTGGGTAACGGCTGGGCATTCACGCTGAAATGCGCGATGAGGCCTGTGATCGCCCCCGCGCAAACTGATAGCGAGGCGGCGATTACCCGACCGGAAACGAAACAAATCACTTTAGTCCGGCAGCAAAAGAAATGGCCCGGAAGGGAAACAAATTTCCGGGCCACTGGGACAACCTGATCCTCACCGCGCGCCGGATGAACGGTTACGGTGAGGGCGAAGCTGCGTAACGGTCAGGCCGCTTGGGAATCAGCGGTGATCGTGGGTGCTTCGCCGCCGCTGCGGAGAGTGACCAGACGCTCGATTTGGGCGAGCGAGATCAGCTGCGCATAAACCGCGGGCAGATAGCGCTTGGTGCGCAGCTCGAGGTGTCGCTCGTCGGAGAGGTTGTTCAGACGCTCCTCGTTGATGACATAGCAGCCGGTGATGTTCTTGACGCGATCGGTGTCGCGAACACGCATGTTGAGCGGCGTGAACATGTTGTGCTCAGCCATGTACTTGCAGAAGTCACGGGTGATGACGTCCATCTGCTGCAGTTCGGCCAGATAGCGCTTGACGTTCTCGATGACCTCGGTGGGCTCGCCCTTGTCGTCGAACAGCGCAGCGCCCTCTGCGTCATTCACGAGATCGCTGTCTTCGTCGATGCAGATGGTGAACCGATCCTGCTCATCGGTGCGGGACAGGGCGAAGGGGTAACGACGGATGATGGCGGGAACATAGGAGGCCTGCCACTTGCCATCGGTGCCTACAAACAGATTTTCGCCGGCTTCGAGACCAAGCAGAACGACCGGACGAAACTCGTCAGCTTCCTTATCCTCAAGGAAAACGATCGGATAGATGGCGGCAGCCCGCGCAAACTCATGAATGGTGACGTAGGCAAGATGGAAACCTGATGCAAACCCGAAACCGGTAGCCTGTTTGATTTTTTTACTGGCGTGGCGCTCACGGTTGATCGGGACGACTTTCTGGAACATCTTGAGACTCCGGTATGTAGGTAAACGTGAAAGAAGGTCGAGAATAGCAGGAAAAATCAGGCTGGTGGCTTACAAAATCTGACGAAATTCTGCAAACCGATATCTCAACCTGGCCCGCCCGGGCCAGCCCCGGGTTTCCCCGGGTCACCCGCGAAAGAAAGCTGTCGGTTGAGCCGTTTTTCAAATGACCGAAGCATCCGCCGACTGCTCCAGGCGAGCGCCTGCGCACGCGCTTGAGCAAGCCAGACAAGGCTCGAAACCAGCAGCGGACGAAGCGGTGCAAGCGTCGCCAGCCAGGCGAGCGGCTTGGCGAACCAGGCGATATGGCGCTTGAGCAGATCGTCCTCCAGACTGACAAAAGCACGGGCAAACCCTGGTGCCCCCTGCCGGCCCGCACGTCCGAAGAGCTGCCAGTCTACCCTCGAAGACTCATGCGGCTCGAGCATCAGAACATGCAGCCCACCGTTGGCCATTACCTCGGCGCTCAAAAGAATGTCGGTTCCCCGGCCCGCCATGTTGGTCGCCACCGTGACGCGCCCTGCTTCACCTGCCGCGGCGATCACCATCGCCTCCTGGTCATGCTGCTTGGCATTGAGGACCGCACACTCGACGCCCCGAACGGAGAACGCCTCGGCCACGCGCTCGCTGTCGCTGATCCGGCGTGTCCCCACCAGCACCGCCTTCCCCTCCGCCTGGAGAGCGACCGCAGTCTCGATCAAGGCCTCGAATTTTCGATCCCAGGTGGCGAAATGCCGCGGACGCGGCACCTGCAATTGGCTGCGCAGGCGCGGGGGCACGACGATGGAGGGCAAGCCGTAGGTCCGCCAGAGTTCGAAACCCACGCCCTGGAGCGTGCCGCTGGCGCCAGACAGGTGGCGGTAGCGCGCGTAAAAATCCTGAAAGCTCATCCGGGCGATGGTCCGTGCCGGCTCGGTCATCTCGACGCCTGCTCGCGCCTCGACCGCCTGATGAAGACCGTAACTCCAGGATCGGCCGGGCATGGTACGGCCCGTATTTTCATCGACGATCACCACCTCGTCGTCCTGCACGATGTAGTGCCGGTCGCGCTCGAACAGGTCGCGCGCCACCACCGCCTGGCCAAGAAGGTCCTCGCGACGCGCCTCCGAGCGCCACAGCCCTGGGAGATGCTGAGTGATCTCCTCGATGAAGGCCCGCCCTTCTTCGGTGAAATCGAGATCACGAAAGCGCTGGTCGATCTTGTAGTGACGGCCTTCGACCAGCTCATCACAAAGATCGCGGGCAACGCGGACCGCCTCCATCAGCATTTCGTTGCCTTCGCCCGAGGAGATGATGAGCGGCGTAGTGGCCTCATCGATCAGAACGCTGTCCGCCTCGTCGACGATTGCCGCATCGAGCCCTCGCATCACAACCGAGCCGTGTCCGGCTCGCATCGCCCGAAGCATTCGCAACGCGCCCGTGCCGGAACTGGCCCCGCCCAGCCGGTCACGCAGAAAGTCGGCGAGCAGTTCCTTGCCCGTTGCGTACACCAGATCGTGCGCATAGCAACCGATACGCTCATCAGGGTCGGACTCGGGATTCACCGCCGCGGCACTCAGGCTGCAAAGCTCGAAGAGCGGCCGCATGAGTTCTACATCCCGCCCTGCAAGGTAATCATTGGCGGTAACGACGTGGCAATGTCGCCCTGAGAGACCATGCATCGAGGCAGCCAGCGCCACCGAGAGCGTCTTGCCCTCCCCCGCATTCATCTGGACAGCACACCCCTCCAGGAGTCCGAGCGCGGCTTGCACCTGCACCGGGTAGGGCTTCATCCCAACGCGCCGCAAAGCTCCCTCGCAAACATGTGCGAGGGTGGAGAGGAGCAGATTGCGGTCGGCGGGCACACCCCGCCGCCAGGCACGCGACAGGGTGGCACTGGCTCTCGCAAGCTCTGCCGATAATTCCTGGTCGCTCAGCGAACCGAGCAGCGCGGCCTGCTTGACCACATCGCGGGCCTCGGCCCGGATCCTCGCCGCGGCCAGGCCAGAACGGAACCAGAGCCAGCGGCGCCAATCGGACCAGCGTTCACCTGTAACGGGTACTTCCTCACGCGGTGGATACCAACGCAAGGCGCGCTGCGGGCCGGACGGGCTCATATCAGATCTGGTAACGCTTCTGCATCTGCTGCATGGCCCACTTGCGCCATTGGTTCAAGAGGGGTACCGGCGCAAGCGCCACACGCAGATGCCCCGTGAGTCCGTTCAACGTGAGCAGATCCGGGGTGGTGTGGTCGAGTCGTACCCGCACCTCGAAGAAGGGGTCGCTTGCGATCTCACCCTTCTGGTCATCCTGTCGAACCGGGATGGTTCCACCCGCATTCCAGCCGAGCGCTGCCGATGCAAGTCGCTGCCGCTGATAGGGCAGCACGTTGAACTCGGTCGACTGAACCTCTCGGTCAATCTGGCCACTCAATCGGATTGCAACGTTTTCGATCGTTGACGTGAACAGCTCGTCCGCCTGCTGCTGAGTGACTACAGCCACGAAGCGCAGATTCTCGAGATCGACCACATCCCCGAGGGATTCGCCTCGCTGAACCCAGCTACCCAGTTTCTCGCTCACTCTGGGCGCAACGAATGTTCCGTCGTGACGGGCCACCACCTTCAGTTGTTCAAAGCGGTACTCGAGCTCGGTCAACCTGTCGCGAAGCATGGCCAGCCGCCGCTGGAGCGGCTGAACATCGGCAGGCGCGGTGGCCAGCGCCTGGTTGCGCATGAGCTCGGTTTCGGTGATCTGGTGTCGGGAAGCTCGAATTTCATACTCGAGTTCGGGATTGCTCAACTGCGCGATCGGCTGGCCTGCTTTCACGCGGTCGCCATTCCTGACGTGTAACGCATCCAGACGCCCCGCCATGCCGGGGGTAACTGAATTGGCGGAGACCGATTCGATGACGCCAGGTGCCCGAATCGAGGCGCGCCACGGCAGCAGCGACACCAGCAAAACCGGGACCAGCAGTCCCACAACACTGGCGACGATGGCCCGGGTTCGATTACGCGACACCGCCGGCCCGGCCAGATGCCCAAACAGCTTTCCAAGCGGGATAACCACCAGCATGATGAAGGTCGTGAGAGCGAACACCACGCCAAGCAGGAACCATTGGTCGGCCACGTACTCGAGGACCAGCGCAACCACCAGCATCCGATAGATGAAACTGAGACCGCCATATCCGGTGAGCCACCACCACTCACGGGTGTCGGTCGATGGGCCCTTTGCATCACGGGTTCCGAGCAGATACCGGTCTGCGAAATAAAGCCACTGCTGGTTTGCCCGCTGATAGAGGTTCGGGATATCGATCAGATCGCAAAGGACGTAGTAAGCGTCGAATCGCAGCAGGGGGTTGCCGTTAAATAGAAGGCTCGATATGGAGCCCAGCAACATGACATTGAAGGCGAGCGTATGGACAAGCCCGGGGCCCGTATTGGCCCAGACGATCGCCCCCACCGCGGCCATGAAGAGCTCGGAGAGCACGCCAACCGCCCCCACCAGCGCGCGCTCATATCGACTTCGAAAGGCCCAGCTCGCGGTGGCATCCACATAGGGCAGCGGCGCCATGACCAGTAGCATGATGCCAAACACATGCACTTCACCACCGAATCGTTTGCAGACAAACGCATGCGCGAGCTCATGCAAGACCTTCATCGCAGCCATGCACAGGTAGAGCCAGATCAGGTTGTCGAGCGCCAGCACACCTTGTGTCTGATCAGCGATTTGCGGCAAATTTTCCAGCGCCGCCTTGGCGCCGATCCCGACCACGACCAGCCAGATCAGCGCTGCTGGCACACTCACCATCGCCCGAATCAGTGGCATGATGGTGTTCAGCCAGTCGTTCGGATTCAGGACGGGGATCCGAAGATAGAGAAAGCCGAGCAGCTTGCCGTAGAGCTCACGCTGCTTGAACTGGCGATAGCGGTCGAAAATCTCGACGCTATCGGGCTCACTCCGGAAATAAAGCAGATTCGACTGATGCAACTGCCCGAGGAGCTGAATGACCTCGTGCTGGCTCGGCGCATCGGCAGGAAACATTTCGAGCGATTCGCGCCAGGCCTGGTCGACCGTGCGTCGCGGGGACAGTCGTGACACGAATCGCCAGGCCTGCGGCGTCAGGCGAAAAAAACGCTGGGTGAATCGGTCCTGAAGAACATACCAGTCGGCGCCACCAAAGCGCTGACGCTGCACCTGAACGCTGGGCAGAAGACCGATACGCGCCTCGGCGATGCGGTGCCAGGACTCGCTGAAGGTCTGGGCGGTCATCGCGTGACTCCGGCGTCGTACAGCGGGCGCTTCACCACCACAGCTTCAGCCGCAGCGCATCAATCGCGCGACGGGTCATCAGCCACAGGATGTTTTGCCGACCGGCATCGATTCGCGCCAATCCGGTCATGCCAGGACGCCACCACGCCTCGGGCGATTCGAGCAGCCTGGCCCGCACCATGAAAAGATTGCCCGCCTGAGGCTTGACCTGCGCGACGGGGATCACCGCTTCGATCTGAATCGGGTAGTTTCGGTCGGGTTGGCTGAGCAGCGAGATTTCGCCCCGCGATTCGGGCGTGATAAATCGCATGTCGGCCTCGGGAATGTAGAGCGTGACGTACAGGCCCTCAACCTTCGCCACACGAAACACCTTATCACCACGCCTTACCGGCGAGCCCAGGAGCTCGCGCCGCTCGCCCTCAACAATCACTCCGTCAAACGGCGCAACGATGCGCGCCTGCTCGAGCTGATAGAGCGTCCGCTCCAGACGCGCCTGCGCCTGAGCGCGCCGAGCAATCGAGATCTGCACGTCCGCGGTTTGCCCAGCTGCGCGCGCTTTCTCGGATTCGGCAGTGAAGCGACGGATTTCGGCCCGGATTTCGGACTCCTGGAGCAGCAATTCCTGGCGGTCGAGCACCGCGAGGACAGCCCCCTGACGAACCGTGTCGCCGCTGGTGGCGAGCACCTGATCCATGTAACCATCAAAGGGCGAGTTGAGCAGCTGCGCGCTATCAGTCACCAGCTCGGCATTGGCGTCGATACGGTGAGGCCAGGTACCGAAGATTCCATACAACAGCAGTGCCGCGGAACAGATCGCAAGCAGTTTGCGTCCGATATGGTTGATGCGCACGGCCTCAACCGCCAGCCGACTGAGGTGATGCCCTACGCGAGCGCCAATCCAGCGGTTACGCAATTCGAGTTCCGCGAGCCAGGGCATGACCATCTGCAGACCAAGCTCAAGCGCCTCGAGCGGAACCGCAGGCGGCTTGGTGTCGTCATGTGCCAGCAGAAGTACGGCCTCGGTTGCATCGTCATCACCACGCAGGGGCATGCTGAGCAGCGCGCCAAACCCCAATCCTTGCCTGAGACGTGCATGGGCGATAACCGGGGCGTCCGCTTCATCCGATCCGGGATCGTGAACCGCGGCGTCATGATCGAGCGTTTCTTCCATCGCGGATTCGATGAGGCGAACATGGTCAGCGCGTCGCTCGAAGCGATCAAGATGGCTGATCGCACGCATCCGCACGTACGGACCGCGCCGCCAGCCGAGACTCACCTGGGTCCAACCGGTCTGGGCGGCAATGCCATTCACCAGGGCGAGCGATGCTGACCCGAACTGTCGATGACGCGTGACCTGGATCACCAGGTCCAGCCAGACGAGCAAGGCGCCTCGGGCGGCCGGGTCCTCCAGCCCGACGCCATCGGGTCGGACGAGCGCATCGCGTGCACGTTGAGAAACGCCTGACAGTCCATCAGACGGAATATCGGAAATCAGTTGCGCCCGCAGCACCAGCTCATTGAGGCGGGGACGTTCGGCCTCGGGAATCTCGAGGACAAGGAGCGCAGACTGCGCTTGCGGCAGCCGAATGCCCAGTGCGATGACCGGAATGCCCGTCCCCGAGGGTACGGTTCCGAAGCCCTTCTCGCCAAGCCTTTCAGCGAGATCGGCGGCGAGCGCCGGCCAGCGACCCGAAAGTCCGGTAGGGGTTGCCTGCCAGTCGGCGATTGCCTGCCAGCCGCCCTCTCCAAATCGAAGGCAGACTGCTGCCTGGGCTCGACAAAGCAGCGCCGAACAGCGGGCAAACTCAGTCCAGAATACATCGTCCTGAGGCGCAACCCGAAGAAGCTGGATCGCGGCCAGCAGTGCCTTAGCATCGACCCGGGCGCTCCCGGGTTCGGCTGGCACCGGTCGTAGCGATCGTGAGGAGCCTGGATCGTTCATGCTGCTCGGTGCTGCTCGGGTGGCAGGGGATCAGGACTTCGCAGCGGCACGGCGCCGCGCGCGTGGACGCGACGCGGACTCGGCATCGGCGGGGGACGATTGTGTCGCGATCGATGCCGCCGGCGTGGGCGCTGGCGTGGAGGCTGCGCTGAGCTGCCCCTCCTTGAGTCGCACCAGACGGTCGATCTGCGGCAGCGACGACAGATGGGCGTAGATCGGCTGCAGGTACCGGAGCGAACGCATTTCGAGGAAAACCGCATCGTTCAGCGCGTCGAAGCGCTCCTCATTGATGACGTAGCTGCCCGCGATATCGCGCGCCGACCCCGCCACTTGGACGCGAAGATTCAGCGGGCGAAGCAGGTTGTGACTGGCGAGGAATGCGGAAAACTGTCGCGTGAGCGTATCCATCTGCTGAAGTTCGCCCAGGAATCGCTTGACGTTCTCCAGCGTTTCGGTGGGTGCGCCGTCGGCATTGAAGAGTGGCAGCCCCTCATGTTCATCAAGCAGACCTGAGCCGGCATCGACACAGACCGCGTATTCGTCGGTGCGCTCGGTATCTGCAAGCGCGAAAGGATAGCGCCTGAGAATGCCGGGAATGTAGGCACCCTTCAGCCAGGCCCCGTCGGGGTCGACGCACAGATTCTCGCCCGACTCTACGCCGAGAAGCGCCACCGGTCGAAAGGCCTCGCGCTCGCGGTCATCGAGAAACACGATTGGATAGAACGCGGATGCGCGCACGAA
>JALREG010000320.1 GCA_023253905.1 Burkholderiaceae bacterium | reverse complement strand
GGATCCCAGAGCGGAATCTGCTCGAAACGGATGGGCCCCCGACACCAGGTGTTAATCACCGAGGGGCCAGCAGGATCAAGCCGCTGATTCTGCAGATACACATTGAAAATATGGGGCGCGAGGCGGGCAATCGTATCTGCCCCATATGACTCGCCGCACAGTTCGAGGTTGGCGGGCTCATAGGTGATGCCGAAATTGTCGCAGCCGATCCGCTCAACCACCCTCAGCATGGGCTCGACCTGTTCGAAAAGCGACTTGTTGTGGCACTGATGAACCAGACGAATGTTGCGTTCGCCCGCCTCAAGGCTTGCACGCCGCGCCCACTCAATGTCGTCTTCCACGCGTAGCGCCACCCGGATGAGCTTGCAGTCAAACGCCTCTGCAAGATCCAGAAAAGGCGTGATGGCCCGCAGCGCGCCAGGCCCCGCATCGGAGTTCTCGGGAATGGCGAAATCACCCGTGATCATGGAGACCGCGAGCCCGCGACGCTTCAAGAGCGCAGCCGCCTCATCGATCTGCTCACGCGAGCTGTGTACGCCCACCTGCGAGGCACGCATGCAAACGGCGTGATAGCCGCTTGATACCGCGATGTCAGCGAGCTGAGACAAGGTAAGCGCAGCTACGCGCTTATTGAAGAACTGTTCGCCCACCCGCGCAGACAGGGAGAGTTTCATCGCATCGAACCGGTTGAAGAGACCGCACCAACATAACCCAGCCGCCCTACCCTGTCACGCGAGCCCTGCACCCGACGAGATACTGCGGTCCTGGCCTGCCAGAACGCCTCCCAACAGATGGACACCTGCGAGTGCATCGGATAGATTTTGCAGTTCCCCCTGACAGGTGCCCCGCATGAATTGTTCCTTTATCCGCCTCGCCGCCGTACCACTCGTCGCGTTTGCACTAGCCGGCCCCTGCGCAGCTCAGAGTGAGGCCTATCCGAACCGCCCGGTGCGGCTGATCGTGCCCTTCGCACCGGGCGGCCCCACCGACACCGTCGCACGGGTCATGGGTGAGCAGCTGCAGCGTCAATGGAAGCAGCCGGTGGTGATCGATTACAAACCCGGGGCAGGCACCGTGGTCGGCACCCAGCTGGTCTCCCGTGCGCCCGCCGACGGCTACACGCTTGGCATGGCGATCAGCGCCCTCATGATCAACCCGGCTTTGCGCAGCGATCTGCCTTACGACACCGTGCGCGAAGTGGCTGCGGTCTCTCTCATCGGACAGGCGCATTTCGGACTGTTCGCCCATCCGTCTACACCTTTTTCAAATGTTGCCGAGCTCATCGCCTATGCGCGGAGCCGCCCGGATTCGCTCAGCTACGCCACCCCGGGCACGGGTACGGGTACGCATCTGGCAGGCGAAATGCTCAGTCATCTGGCGGGCATCAAGATGCTTCATGTGCCCTACAAGGGAAGTGCCCCGGCACAGGTAGACGTCGCAGGCGGCCGCGTACCGCTCCTCTTTGATGTGCTGTTTTCAGCCATGCCCATGGTGCGTGACGGTCGCCTGAAAGTGCTGGCACTCGCAAGTCCGCAACGTGCTCGCTCAGCGCCCGAGATCGCCCTTATCGCCGAATCCCTGCCAGGCTTTTCCGCGATGAGTCTGATCGGAATCATCGGCCCGGCCGGCATGCCCACCGCGCTTCTTGATCGTATCAGCGCCGATCTGGGTGAGGCGGTTCGCGCACCCGCAGTGACCGAGCGAATGAACCAGCTGGGCATGGAGCCGGTGGGTTCAACGCATGCCGAGTATTCGCGCATCGTGCGCGAGGAAATCGGCAAATGGACACAGGTGGTCAAGACCGCTCAGATCAAGCTTGATTAAGGACGCTCCCGTGCTCACGCTTTCCCTGAAACCGCTCACCCCGTTTGCCGCGGAAGTTCACGGCTTCGATCTGCGCGCGCCGCTGGGGCCAGATGGCGTGGCCGCGATCGAGTCTGCAATGGACCAGCATGCGGTGCTGGTGTTTCGCGGTCAGCAGCTGGACCAGGATCAGCAGATTGCGTTTGCGCGTGCGCTGGGCCCGCTGGATCTCGGCCTGCGCCGCGTACGCATGGTGCAAACCCGGGCGCATCGTTTTCGTCACGAGGAACTCGCCGATATCTCCAATGTCACCGCCGAAGGCGAGGTGGCACCGCGCGACCACGCCAAGATCGTGAGTAATCTGGCCAACCAGCTGTGGCACAGCGACAGCTCGTTTCAGAAACCGCGGGCGAAATACTCGATGCTGTATTCAGTGGTAACCCCGCAGGCCGGCGGCGACACCGAATTCGCCGATCTCCGTATGGCCTGGGATGCACTCCCCGACTGGCGCAAGCGCCAGGTCGAGCCGCTCGCTGCGGTTCACTACGCCCTGCATTCGCGATTCATGCTGGGCGACACCCACTACACGCCGGAACAGCGTGATGCGATCAAGCCAGCGGTCTGGCCGCTGGTTCAAACCGATCCGCGTTCGGGACGAAAAATCCTGTTCGTCGGTATCCATGCCTGCGAGATTCCAGGTATGCCCTTACCCGAGGCGCGACTGCTGTTACTCGATCTGCTCGAACATGCCACGCAGCGCGAGTTCATTTATCGGCATCAGTGGCGGGTCGGTGATCTCGTGATGTGGGACAACACGGCCACGCTCCACCGCGGCCGTCACTTCGATGTCTCGGAACGCCGCGAACTTCGCCGCGCCACCACGGAAGAGGTTGGCCTGTCGCCCGAGGCCGAGTCGCTCGCGGCGCGCGGTGCCGATCAGATTGCTCACTATCGCTATCAGACCGCCTGAGCGACCCGCCAACGCGCGACCAACCCCTCACGATCAACGCCATGCACCCGTCCACCCTTCCTGCCGACATCGCCGAGCGGCTGCGCGTGCGCCGGGGCCGTCAGCACATCTACGAACAACTCGATTGCCGCAAGAGCGCTCTGGTGGTGATCGACATGCAGAATGCGTTTCTTCGAGAGGGTGCTCCTTCCGAAACGCCGGCTGCGCGCCAGATCGTGCCCCAAATCAATCGGCTGGCGCGTA
This sequence comes from Burkholderiaceae bacterium, assembly GCA_023253905.1. The sequence continues at coordinate 791 of JALREG010000320.1, read as the reverse complement.
TCGTGCGCGCCGGTGGCGGGCTGGTGGCCTTCACGCTCGGCACCTTTGCCCGCAGCGGCCCCGATGCCTGGCCCCACTTCTTTGAGCACATGGTGAACCCAGCGCATGCTGAGGCCATTCTGGCCGCACTCAGCCCGGGCTCAGCGGATCATGCGCTGTGGCCAGGACTGGAGGTGGAATCAGGGGATCTTCAGCTCGCAAAGAAACGCTACAGCGCTTTTTTCCCGGGAGCTTGCGAACTTCCCGGACATCTTCGCGAGCGCGGCATCGACACCGTGGTGATCGCTGGCACGCTCACCAACGTATGCTGCGAGGCCTCAGCGCGCGATGCCATGATGGCCGACTATAAGGTGGTGATGGCAAGCGATGCCAACGCCGCCCGATCTGATGCCGAGCATCTGGGCGCACTGGTGAGCCTTGCGCAGTTTTTTGCCGATGTTCGAAGCACCGACGACATCATCTCCATGCTCTCAGGGCCTCGCCAATCAGCCTGATACAGAGAGCGCTCAGGCGCAGATCACATCAATCAGCGCCTGCCGCCGATGCACGCGTACCTGCTCGATCGCCTCGCTGAGCGCATCCTGTAACGCGTTCCAGGTCTGAACCCGGGCGCCCCAGCCGCCGCAGGCCTCCACCACCTGGTCAAACCGTGGCATGGGGCGCAAATCCGAGAGGGCCATGCCTTCTCGTACCGCCTGCCCCTCAGGGTACATCGCACGGGTGGCCCGCTCGACGGCACCATAGCCGCTGTTATTGAGGACCAGCGTCAGTACAGGAATATCGTGCATGGC
>JALREG010000232.1 GCA_023253905.1 Burkholderiaceae bacterium | reverse complement strand
GAGCACGACATGGCTGACCGCACCCGCACCCGTCGCAACACCCTCGAGCGTCGATGCCTTCCCAAGATGCTCAAGCGGCTAATCGTAGGGAAATCCCGCCCGGTGTTTCGCATGCTGGAAAAAGTGAAGCGGGTTTAAGTTTCTCCCGCGCTAGACGGCCTGCTGGTGCAAAGCCAGCAGGTGCGCGTGGATGATTTGCCCCCTAACGGCGGGACTCGGCCAGCGCCCCCCTTAGGAATCCTCCCGAAAGCGCAGCGCTGCCGAGTTGATGCAGTAGCGAAGGCCCGTGGGTTCTGGGCCATCCTTGAACACATGGCCCAAGTGCGCATCGCATCGCGCACACAGCACCTCGGTGCGAATCATTCCCCAGCCGAAATCCCGTTTGGTTGCCACAGCACCCGGTTCGGCGGGCTGCCAATAACTGGGCCATCCGGTTCCGGAATCAAACTTTTCACCTGACCTGAATAGATCTGCGCCGCAGCACACGCATGTGTAAGTGCCGGCGGCATGATGGTCCCAGTACTCGCCCGTAAAGGCACGTTCGGTGCCATGGCACCGCGTTACCTTGTACTGGATCTCGGTGAGGTCTCGCTTCCACTCCGCATCGGAACGTACGATTTTGTCGGTCACTTTGCTCATGAGATGGCAGGGGCGCACATCGCCCGCTCAGTATCGAAGAAGAGTGAGATGTTAATCGGAACCGGCAACGGCCGCGCGAAGTCCCGGCGCCCCTCCCGGTATTGTTATGCTTCGCATCGAGTCGTTAGCAATTGATGACCTGGCTCATTAAGTCTCCAGGAGGATGCATGCAAGGCCTGATGATGGATATGCCGCTGCTGATCTCATCGATCTTGCGGCATGCAGCGCGCCACCACGGCGATACCGAGATTGTTTCCCGGCGCCTGGAAGGCGATATTCACCGCTACACCTACGTCGATTGCGAACGGCGCGCGCGCACGCTTGCAGACGCGCTCGAGCAGGCTGGGGTGAAGCACGGAGACCGCGTGGCCACGCTTGCGTGGAACGGTTATCGGCACATGGAGATCTACTACGCTGTAGGCGGGATGGGCGGCGTGATCCACACCATCAACCCCCGACTGCACCCGGACCAGATCGCCTGGATCGTCAATCACGCCGAAGACACGCATCTCGCCTTCGACATCACGTTTCTCCCGATCATCGAGGCCATTGCCGCGCGCTGTCCGAAAGTGCGTAGCTGGATTGCGATGGTCGATGAGGATCGGCAACCTGTTTCAGCGGCCATTCCAAACCTGGTGAACTACGAGCAGTTGCTTCGCTCAGGTCGAAGCAACTGGCGGTGGCCCGAGTTCGAGGAACGCTCTGCCGTCGCGCTCTGCTACACCTCGGGCACCACGGGAAATCCTAAAGGGGCGCTTTACAGCCACCGGTCAACGGTGCTGCATGCCTACGGCGCTGCGTTGCCCGATGCTATGGGAGGCTCAGCGCGCGACGTCATTTTGCCGGTCGTCCCCATGTTCCACGTCAACGCCTGGGGCATTCCCTACGTGGCCGCGCTGGTCGGCGCAAAGCTGGTGTTTCCCGGTTCCCAGCTCGATGGCGCATCCATTTTTGAACTCTTCGAGACCGAGGGCGTCACTTTCTCGGCGGGGGTTCCCACCGTCTGGCTGGGTCTTCTCGCGCATGTTCGTCAGCAGGGGGCACGGTTCTCCACGCTTCAACGAACCGTCATCGGTGGCTCGGCCTGCCCGCCCGCCATGATTCGTGCCTTCCGCGACGACTACGGTGTCGATGTGATCCACGCCTGGGGCATGACCGAGATGTCTCCGCTTGGCACGTTGTCACGGCTACAAAATCGTCACCTGCAACTTGACGATGCTGCGCAGCAAAAAATTCTGGAGAAGCAGGGCCACGTGATCTACGGCGTCGATATGAAAATTGTTGGCGATGACGGCGCCGACCTTCCCTGGGACGGCAAGACCTACGGCAACCTCTTGGTGCGCGGACCGTGGATCATCCAGGCTTACTTCAAGGGCGAAGGAGGCGATCCGCTTCAGTACGACGCCGATGGGGTCGGGTGGTTTCCCACTGGCGATGTGGCCACGATCGACGAACAGGGCTACATGCAGATCACCGATCGCAGCAAGGACGTGATCAAGTCGGGCGGCGAGTGGATCAGCTCAATCGATCTTGAAAACCTCGCCATTGCACATCCTGCGGTGGCCAATGCGGCGGTGATTGGGATCGCGCATCCAAAGTGGGATGAACGACCGCTTCTCATTGTGGTGAAGAAGCCCGGCGTTGAAGTAACGCGTGAAGAGCTGCTCCGATTCTATGAGGGCAAGGTCGCGAAGTGGTGGCTACCCGATGATGTGCAATTTGTAGACGCCATTCCGCTGGGTGCAACGGGCAAGATCCTTAAAACGCGGTTACGCGAGCAGTTCAAAGACTATCGGCTGCCCGGACTCTGATTAATTTTTCCTGCGACGGATTCGCAATGAACCAGATTGATTACACCGTCAGCGGCAATCTTGCCCTGATCACAATGAAAAACCCGCCGGTAAACGGCTTGGGCTACGAACTTCGCCGCAGCATTTGCGACGGGATGCAAAAGGCGATCGCCGACCCTACGATCAAAGCCATCGTGCTGACTGGCGGTGGTCGCGCCTTTTCAGGCGGCGCCGACATCCGCGAGTTCAATACGCCCAAGGCCACTGCAGAGCCCACGCTTCTATCGGTAATCCGCCTTATCGAGAGCTCGCCCAAGCCAGTGATCGCGGCAGTGCACTCGGTGGCCATGGGCGGCGGTCTCGAATTGGCCATGGGTTGTCACTACCGTGTCGCAAGCCCAGGCGCGCAGATCGCATTGCCTGAGGTAAAGCTTGGTGTGCTGCCGGGGGCGGGCGGTACGCAGCGGCTGCCACGTCTCGTGGGCCTGGAAATGGGCCTCAACATGATCGTAAGCGGGCAGACCGTGCTCTCTGAGAAGCTGGCGTCCACCAAACTCTTTGACCAGATCGTCGAGGGCGACCTCATCACCTCCGCCAAGGCGTTCGCGCGTCGGGTGGTTGACGAAGGAAAGAGCCTGCCGCGGGTTCGCGATATTCGGATCGAGCACCCTGATGCGCAGGCGCTCCTGCAGTTCGCACGCAACACGGTGGGCGCCGTGGCACGCAACTTCCCCGCGCCCATGAAGTGCATCGAGGCCGTCGCGGCCGCGGTCAGCAAGCCGTTTGACGAGGCGATGCGGTTTGAGCGCGCGCTCTTTCTCGAACTGGTTCAGACACCTGAATCCAGGGCCCTTCGTCACGCATTTTTCGGCGAACGCGCCGCAAGCAAAATCCCAGATGTCCCTGAAGACACGCCGCTACGCGAGATCCGCTCCGCTGCGGTCATCGGCGCTGGCACGATGGGGGGCGGCATCGCGATGAATTTCGCCAATGCGGGCATCCCGGTCATGGTGCTTGAGGCCAAGCCCGAAGCCCTCGAGAAGGGCATTTCCACCATTCGTGCAAATTACGAAAACACCGCGAAGAAGGGCCGCATGAGCGCCGACGAGGTGACGACCCGGATGGGGCTCATCAGCCAGACGCTCAACTACGCCGACATTGCCGCGGCCGACATCGTGATTGAGGCGGTGTTTGAAGACATGGCGGTGAAGGAGCAGGTCTTCCGCAAACTTGATCAGGTGATGAAACAGGGAGCCATCCTGGCGACCAACACCTCCACGCTTGACGTTGATCGTATTGCAGCCTTCACCAACCGTCCGCAGGATGTGATTGGCACCCATTTTTTCAGTCCCGCCAACGTCATGAAACTTCTCGAAGTGGTGCGTGGCGAAAAGACTGGCAAAGATGTGCTCGCCACCACCATGCAGCTTGCCAAGCGCCTGCGTAAGACCGGCGTGGTATCGGGCGTCTGTGATGGGTTCATCGGTAATCGCATGATCGAGCAGTACATCCGCCAGGCTGGCTTCATGCTGGAAGAGGGCGCACTTCCGCAGCAGGTTGACCGTGCAATAGAGAAATTCGGTTTTGCCATGGGGCCGTTCCGGATGAGCGATCTCGCTGGCAACGACGTGGGTTGGTATATCCGCAAGCGCCGATACCAGGAAAAGCCCGATATGAAATACCCGCGGATCGCCGACCGGATCTGCGAGCTCGGTCGCTTCGGCCAGAAAACAGGTGCGGGCTTTTATCGCTATGAGACAGGTCGGCGAGATGCCATCCCCGATCCGGTGGTCGAACAGCTCATCGTGGATCACCGAGCCTCGTTAGGCCTCAAACCACGAAAGCTATCCGACGATGAGATCGTTCACCGCCTGGTATTTTCTCTGGTCAACGAGGGCGCGCGAATTCTTGAGGAAGGTATCGCGCTCCGTGCCTCAGACATCGACATGGTTTACCTCACCGGCTATGGCTTTCCGGTTCACCGAGGCGGTCCCATGCTCTATGCCGATTTATATGGTCTTTACAACGTATCAGTGCGCATGGGTGAGTTTGCGCGCAACCCGCACGGCGACCCTGAGTTTTGGACGCCCGCGCCCTTACTGGCCAAATTGATCGAGGCGGGTAAGGGCTTTAACGGCTGACCTTTTCGGCCCATCAGACAACTGTTCAGGAGAGATCCATGCGTGAGGCGGTGATCGTTTCTACAGCACGTACGGGGCTGGCCAAGAGCTGGCGCGGTGCGCTCAACATGACCCACGGTGCAACCATGGGCGGACATGTGGTGCGCGCTGCCATTGAGCGCGCGGGCATCGAGGCGGCCGAAGTTGAGGACGTTCTCATGGGGTGCGCCAACCCCGAGGGTGCTACCGGCGCCAACATCGCCCGTCAGATTGCGCTTGCAGCGGGTTGTCCGGTCACGGTGTCCGGAGTGACTGTGAACCGATTCTGCTCTTCCGGTCTACAGACCATTGCTATGGCTGCGCAGCGCATCATGGCGGGCGAGGCCGATGTGTTTGTCGCGGGGGGCGTGGAATCGATTTCCTGCGTTCAGAATGAAATGAACACGCACATGCTGGTGGACAGCCGGCTCGAGCGAAAAAAGCCCGAGATTTACTGGAATATGCTGCAGACGGCCGAGCAGGTTGCACGTCGCTACAACATTTCTCGTGAGCGGCAGGACGAATACGGCGTACAGAGCCAGAACCGCGCCTGTGCGGCCGCTGAAGCCGGCCGGTTCGCTGATGAGATCGTGCCCATTGCGGTCACGATGGCCACGGCCGACCGCAATACTGGGCAACTGGCCACGCGCGAGGTGATGTTGGTTGATGACGAGGGCCGCCGTGCCGGCACCACGCTCGAAGCCGTCGCACAGATCAAACCAGCGGTCGCGGGCGGCGTGATCGCAGCCGGTAACGCAAGCCAGTTTTCCGATGGCGCAGGCGCATGCGTTGTGATGGATGCAGGCCTCGCCGAGCGACGTGGGCTCAAGCCTCTGGGCTACTTTCGCGGGTTCGCCATTGCCGGTTGCGAGCCCGATGAAATGGGTATCGGACCCGTATTCGCCATTCCCAAGCTGCTCGCACGTGCGGGACTCAAGGTTGAAGACATCGATCTCTGGGAGTTGAACGAGGCGTTTGCGGTGCAGGTGTTGTATTGCCGCGATCGCCTGGGCATCCCCGCTGACCGGCTCAACGTAGACGGCGGTGCGATTGCAATCGGTCACCCCTATGGCGTAAGCGGGCAGCGTCTGACTGGACATGCCCTCATTGAGGGCCGCCGCAGGAAAGCTCGTTGGGCGGTTGTCACCATGTGCGTGGGCGGCGGCATGGGCGCAGCTGGTCTTTTCGAAATCATTCATTGATGCGCCTCGCATCGCTCCGACTTCACTGAAAAGGGCGCCAATGTCTGTCAGGCAATTGTTCGATCTGGCCGGGCGTAAGGCCATTATTACCGGTGGCTCGCGCGGTCTGGGCCTGCAGATTGCCGAGGCGCTTGGTGAGATGGGGGCCGAGGTCCTGGTTGCTGCACGAAAGCAGGCGGAACTGGACCAGGCTGTCGCGCAGCTTCAGGCACGGGGCATCGGCGCATCGGCGCTTACCTGCGACATGACCCAGGTTGATGCGGTTCGCCTGTTTGCAGAGCAGGCGCTGGCCCGGCTGGGGCATTGCGATATTCTGGTCAACAACGCTGGTACCGCCTGGGTGGCACCGGCCGAGGACCATCCGCTCGAGGCCTGGCAGAAGCTTGTGAATCTGAACCTGACGGGAGTGTTCGTTCTCACCCAGGAGATCGGTCGTCGGTCCATGATTCCGCGTCGCTACGGTCGCATTCTCAACATTGCGTCCACCGCTGGGCTACGCGGCAATCCCCCTAATTCCAATGAAGGCATTGCCTACAACACCACCAAGGGCGGATTGGTGAATTTCACTCGAGCGCTGGCCGGGGAATGGGGCGAGTTCGGAATCACGGTGAACGCGCTCGCACCCGGCTTTTTTCCTTCGCGCCTCACTCAGGTTGCGCTGGAGCAGTTCGGGCAATCCATCATCGACGCCACGCCACTTCACCGGCTGGGGCATCCGGAAGACATGTCGGGTGCGGCGGTGCTCTTCTGCTCAGAGGCGGGGCGTCATATCAGCGGTCAGATCCTCGCGATCGACGGCGGTCTCACCGCGGTCTGACGCATGCTGGTATCTGATCGTCCGTCGGGCTTCGATGTCGCAATTCCCTTTGTGGAGTACAGCGGGATCCGATTGCTCGAAACCACCGTCGAGCGAGTGGTCGCCGAGCTCAACCTCGCCGACCATCATCTGAATTCCGCCGGCTATGCGCATGGCGGGGCGGTGATGACACTGCTTGATGTCACCATGGCGATTGCCGGCCGAATGGTGGCGCGCGACCCCGGTCCGCAGGATACGGTGATGGCCACCATCGAAATGAAGACCAGCTTCATGCAGGGCGGCCAGGGCAGGCTCCGTTGCACCGGATCGTGCGTTCACCAGACACGGACACTGGCGTTCTGCGAGGCTGAAATTCGCGATGAGGCCGGGGAACTGATTGCGCGGGCGTCGGGCACGTTTCGCTTCATGGCACGCAGAAGGAGCCCTTCCAATGGTTGAAATGAACCGCCAGTGGCGGCTTGCACGCCGTCCAGACCGGGAGGTCACCCCGGACTGCTTTAAATGGGTGGAGAGCCCGCTCGAGCCGCTCGAGGCGGGTCAGGTGCGCGTTCGCAACCACTGGCTCTCACTCGACCCCTACATGCGCGGCAGGATGGATGACGCTCGATCCTATGCGCCGCCCCAGGCGCTTGGTGAAGTGATGCAGGGCGGAACCGTGGGCGAAGTCATAGAGAGCCGGCATGCCGATTTCAAGGCGGGCGATGAAGTGGTGGGGCGGCTTGGGTGGCAGGCCTACGCCAATGCGCCGGCACGCGAACTGCGGCGGATCGACACGCGACGCGTGCCGATGCAGGCATGGCTTGGCGCGGTAGGGATGCCCGGCGTCACCGCCTGGTATGGCGTGAACGACATTCTGTCGCCCCAGCCTGGCCAGACGCTCGTGGTGAGCGCGGCAAGCGGGGCCGTGGGTTCGGTCGTGGGGCAGCTTGCTCGCGCCAAGGGCGCCCGGGTCGTGGGCATTGCGGGCGGCGCGGAGAAGTGCCAGATCGTCGTGGGCGAGTTCGGCTTTGACGCCTGCGTCGACTACAAGGCGGGCAATCTTGCGGGTGATCTCAACCGCGCGCTCGATGGGGCGCGTATCGACCGACTGTTTGAGAACGTGGGGGGCGTGTGCCTGGACGCTTGCCTCGCGCGCATGAACACCTTTGGCCGGATCGCGGTCTGTGGGCTGATTTCCGGCTATAACGGTGAACCCATCGCGCTTGGCAATGTGCGCTCGATCCTGGTGAACCGGCTTCAGGTGCAGGGCTTCATCATCTCAGACCACATGGATCGCTGGGCGCCCGCGCTTGCCGAGCTTTCCGAGCTTGCTGCGACCGGCCGGCTGCACTGGCGGGAGACGGTCGCAGAGGGGCTCGAACGCGCACCCGAAGCGTTTATCGGCCTTTTAAAGGGCCGGAACCTGGGTAAGCAGCTGGTTCGGATCTGAGCGACGCGTATGGACCGTTTTACAGACCAGGTCGCCGTCATCACTGGCGCTGCGAGTGGGTTCGGACTTGCGTTTGCCCAGCACGCGGCAGCGCTGGGCATGCGACTGGTGCTGGCCGATGTGGAAACCGTGCCGCTCGAGCGTGCCGCTGGCCAGCTTGCCGCCACCGGCGCCCGCGTGCTGGCGGTCCAGACCGACGTCTCTGACGCCGAGCAGGTGGCCCAGCTTGCTGATCGGGCGTTTTCCGAATTTGGCGCGGTTCATCTTCTCTTCAATAACGCAGGCGTGGCGCCGGTGGGCCTCGTCTGGGAGCACAGTGCTGCTGACTGGCAGTGGGTGCTCGGCGTGAATGTGATGGGCGTTGCCAACGGGCTGCGCAGCTTTGTGCCGCGCATGCTCGGCCAAAACGACGATAGCCACATCGTGAACACCGCCTCGGTTGCAGGCTTCATTTCCCCCACCACCATGGGGCTCTACAGCGCGAGCAAGCACGCGGTGGTCACCCTCAGTGAAACCCTGCATCACGACCTGCGCGCAGTCGGGTCGTCCATCGGCGTCACGGTCTTGTCTCCCGCCTTTGTACCAACCGGTATCGCGCAATCGGAGCGCAACCGGCCGGCTGCGCTCGCGGAGAACCCGACTCAGACGGAGGCGACCCTGCGGGCCCGTGCATCAATGGAGCGTGCCGTGTCATCAGGACGGCTATCGGCAACCGATGTCGCAGCGATGACGTTTGAGGCCATCGCCGAGCGGCGCTTTTATCTGTTCACGCATCCCGCGATCCTTCCCTCAGTTAACAGCCGGCATGCGGCCATTGCATCAGGGTTAGACCCCGATGACCCATTTGCAAGAAAGCCCGCGCTCGCGCCTGTCGCCGCTGGCGAACCGCCCAAGGTGCGCCTCGAAACAGGCAGCTGGAAGCAGCTACGGGAGGCCTCACAGCCCGTTCGCGTCCAGGTGTTTGTGCACGAGCAGGGCATCGACCCTGCGCTCGAACTCGATTCGGTTGACGAAGCCTGCCTGCATTGTGTGGCGTGGTCCGAGGGGGTGGCGGTGGGGACGGGCCGGCTGCTGCCCGATGGCCATATCGGTCGCATGGCGGTTCTGGCCGCGTTCAGGCGATGGGGCGTCGGCGGGCAGATTCTTGAGCGCCTTGTACAAGAAGCGCGTGCGCGAGGCCATCCGCAGGTTGAACTCAGCGCCCAGGCTTATGTTGAGCCGTTTTATCGCCGCCACGGGTTCACGCGAGAAGGGCCGGTATATCTTGAAGCCGGGATCGACCACGTCAGGATGTGGCGAAAGCTCTAGACCGTTGTGACGCGCTCGCGTTAAAAGTTCAGCGGCAAACTCGTTTGACTTAAGTTTTTCAACGAGGGCGCCCATCAGCCCAAGCCGCTTACTTCTGCGTTTGTCTTTGGCGACGGTTTGGGTGCTTAAGAGCCGTAACCGATTTCAAATAACCAGCCACCAAACCAACTACAGCACCGATGCCGGCGATCAACAAACCTGCACCCAACCACCAA
>JALREG010000172.1 GCA_023253905.1 Burkholderiaceae bacterium | reverse complement strand
GGTGATGGTGTCGGTCTCCATACCGGTTACCTCCGCGAGCGCCGTCACGCGCCGACTGCCATCAGACAGACGCGAAAGCTGCACCACCGCATCGACCGCGGACGCAATCTGCTGCCGAATCGACCGTGGTGAAAGCGACAGCTCAGCCATGCCCACCATGTTTTCCAGACGCATCAGGGCATCGCGTGGTGCATTCGCGTGCACGGTGGCAAGCGAGCCTTCATGGCCGGTGTTCATCGCCTGCAGCATGTCGAACGCTTCGCCACCGCGCACCTCGCCGAGAATGATCCGGTCGGGGCGCATCCGCAGGCTGTTACGAACCAGTGCACGCTGCGACACCTCGCCCCGCCCCTCGATGTTGGGCGGACGGGTTTCCAGGCGGACCACATGCGGCTGCTGCAGCTGAAGCTCGGCGGCGTCCTCGATGGTGATGACGCGTTCCTGGTTCGGGATGAACGACGACAGCACATTGAGAAGCGTGGTCTTCCCCGCGCCCGTTCCACCCGACACCAGAATATTGAGCCGGGCCCGCACCATTCCTGCCAGCAGCTCGGAAACCGGAGGGGGCATCGTGCCTCGCGCGATCAGATCATCCATCCTCAGCGGCACCGCGCTGAAGCGCCGGATAGACAGGCACGGTCCGTCGATCGCAAGCGGCGGAATGATGGCGTTGACCCGCGATCCGTCGGCAAGGCGTGCATCGACCATCGGACTCGATTCGTCAATTCGTCGACCTATTCGAGATACGATCCGGTCGATCAACGTAAGCAGGTGCTGATCATCATCGAACTCAACCTGCGTCGGCTCCAGTACGCCGCTTCGCTCGACGTACACCTGTCTTGCGGAGTTCACCAGAATGTCGGAGACCGTCGTGTCAGCCAAAAGCGGCTCGAGCGGTCCCAGCCCGGCGACCTCATGCCGGATATCCACCACGATCTGCCTTCGCTCGGCTGCATTCAGCTGAGCGCCATGCTCCGACAACAGCTGATCGATCTGGCGACGTAACTCTTCATGAAGCTGCTCGGGCGCCTGCGCAGACAGCTGACGCGTATCAACACGATCGAGCAGTTCACGGTGAATCTGCCCTTTCAGAATTCGGTAAGAGGCGCCACTCACCGACTCTGGCGTGGATCTGGCCGCCACAGGCATCGGGTGCGTGCCCGTGGGCAGCAGTCCGGGCGGGCGAGCGGGTTCAACCAAACGGTCTCGGATTGACATCATGGCTCCTGGCTGAGCTGCGGGCACGGTATTCAATGACGCACCGGTTTCGCGGGGTCGTGTTCAGACGCATCACCGCGCCCTGGACGCGGCTGCGACAGCAACCGGTCTGCGAGCCCTGACAGTGCTCTGGTGACCGGGTCGCGCGGCGCACTCGTTCGGATCGGCTGACCATGATTAATTGCGCGGCCCACGGCTCGATAGCTGTTCGGAATCAGATCAGAAGCCTTGACGCCCAGCATCTTCGAGGCCTCGTCGGCGGACGGCTCCACGCCGCGCTCGAAGCGATTCAGCACGAGGTCGATTCGATCCGAGCCGTAGCCCAGACCGGCAAACAGATCGAGCACGCGGCGCGCAGCGTGCAGATAGGGCAGGGACGGCTGCGAGACCAACAGAATGCGATCCGCACGATCGAGTCCGCGAACCGTGACTGGGTCGAGCGAACGGCCGACGTCCAGCAGCACAAACCGGAAGCGCGAACGAGCGAGCGCGAGGATCCGCTCGAACGCGTCGGCACCGACCTGTTCGAATGACTCGATCGAGTCGGGCGCGGCAAGGAGCGACAAACCGTCACCCGCCTCAACCGCCACCGATTCCAGCAACGTCGTATCCAGGCGGCCCACCTGACGCACCAGGTCAGCGAGCGTGGCAGTTGGACGCTCCTCGACCAGATGAAGCGCCGCATCGCCGAACGGCGCGTTCAGATCGATGATCAGCGTTCGTGCGCCGTGCGCCGCGAGTTCGGCCGCGAGACTGGTCGCGATAAACGTTGCGCCGCTTCCGCCCTTCGCCGGCACCAGGGCAATCACGGTCCCCGCTGGCATTCCGAGGCGCTGCAGACCTAGCCGTTCGAGCTGGCGGGCAAAAGCAGCGCTCAGATCGGCCGCAGCCGAAGGTGACGGGATCACCTCCCGAACGCCCGCGCGCATGGCCCGCATCAGAAACTCGCTCGAACGGTCTGGAGACAGCAACACCATCGCGGTGGCGGGCGCCGACAGGAGCGAGGATTCGAGCAAGGCGAGGTCGGCTTCGTCGAGCGCGGGCGCATCCAGCACCAGCAGATCGGGCGGATCCCGCTGCACCTCCCCCGCCGCCTCCAGAGCGCCCCCCGTCATGGTTCGAAGCGAGAGCGAATCCGAGTCGCCGGGAAGTGCCGCTGTGATACGGCTCAGGTGCTGCGGGTCTGTACCAACCACACGGACAGAAATGGACATCATCGGGCCTTTCATCGAACGGGCGCGCACGCACCGGTGCGGGATTGAAGACTTTCTCGAACGACACTCGCGCGCATCGCAGGAAGCGGCAGTCTGCCGCCTGGAACCAGCCCGCCCAGTGCAACGATCGCGTGGCCATCCAGCCAGACGCTGACCTGACGGCAACTGCTGGCATCGCACGATGCCGAGGGGGTTCCCGCGGGATCCTCATAGTCGATACGGATCACGCTTGCTGCGCGCTCACGGGAGAGATCTGGAAGCCATATCCGCATCTGCTCGCGGATCGCCTGCTCCCCATCGGCCCCACGCTCGCACAAGGCCGCCAACCGCGCGCCTGACCGGGTGGCTTCGCCGGCAGCGCTCCAGGCGTGAAGCCAGCGGGACACGTCGACAAAAAGAATCAAGAGAACAGCCAGGATCAGGATGGACAGGGTGATTTCAACGAGGCTCGCGCCGCGCTGATGAGAGCGGCGGCGGCTCAAGGCATGCCTGACGGGACGGCCCGCGGATCCAAGTCGGCGCATGTCAGTGACCCGCCATAGCCATGCTGACGCTGATGGGCGCAAATTCAAACGCCGGCATCCAGGCGGGCATCAGCGGAACAAACCGGTAGCGCGCACCGGGAGGGCCCAAGGTCACCGTGAGGAGATCAAGCGTTCCGGCTGCGCTGCCGTCGGCGGCGCGCGCCTGGATTGATGCGAGGCCCGGGGTCGCTGCATCAACCAGCTCGCCCGATGCATCGCGAAGATCCGTGGGTACGCTGATCAACACATGTCGCGTCGAGAGGCCCGGTAACAAAGGCGCCCCGGCCGAGTCGCCCGTGCAACTCTCGAGCGCTCTGCCATAGACGGCCAGGCATCGGGCGCTTGCTATTCCCTCTGGCGAGGCACTGGCCGCGGCGAGTCGCGCAGCCGCTCGCGCTGCGCCAGTCAGCGTCGCAAACTGCTGGGTGGCTCGGGAGAGTTCTACAACGCCCAGAAGAAGTGATGCCATCAATCCGACGATGATGGCAAGCTCGATCGTTGCCACCCCTCGCTCACGCGCACGGATGCGCTTGGTCATTCGACCAGCACCGGAACGAGTGGACCCGCGGACAGGCTGCTGCCCGGAAGTCCGCTGCCTCCGCAGGGCGACCCGGGGTCGCTCGCGAGTCCCAGGTACTCTGCCTGGCCAGGACCGCTACTGCCGGAGGTTGAGATCGGGCTAAGGAGCAGCGCACAGCCCCAGCCTTCGATCACCGGTTGCGCGCTGCCGCTCGAATCCCAGACTGCGCAGTCGACGATCGGTACCACCACCAGCCGGCGGTCGCGGCCTTGGGCACGACGGTCCGCAGATGACCAGTTAGTCGAGTATTTCGCGTTGACACCGGACGCGCTGTTCCCCTGATAAGGCGTGAAACCCGCACGACTCGCGAGAAAATTCGGTGTCCCGGCAGCGCTACCTTTTGCAGTACCGGAATAGGCATCGCGCTCATCGGGCCAGGTCCTGCTCGTGTAGGCATATCCCGAGAAATCACCCGGACTCGCGGCCGGCGTCGGGCCACCGCTGCCATACAACCCGAAGCGCGAGTTCCAGGCATCGTAGACGCTACTCTTTGCTCCGCTCTCGCCGACCGGGCCACCGACCTCGAGCGAGCAGCTACCTCGGCCAGCGATCAGGTCTTGAAGCTGGTCTGCGCCGCCCTTGGGCGGATCAAAATCCACCCAGCCGAAATTTCCGGCGCCGTCGTATCGGCTGGTTCCCTGCGAGCTCGGCTCGCGCATCCAGTCACCCACCCTGAGCCCAAAGGGCTTGCTGGAATTTGCGCGCGTGCCTGGCAGCTTGCAGAGCGCCATGGGAAATGCGCAATTCACCTGACTGGGCGCGAGCGAAGCCACAGCGCTCGCGGTCACGGGAAACGCTTGCCGGACGCCAACCACGCCCGCCAGATAGAGCGGAATCTGACCGCCATCAGCAGCACACCGGACATGAGAGACGCTTGCGCCGCCACCGTCTGAGGCAGCCCGCCAGGGCCCGGTCGCACCGTTCGAAAACCGTACAGCCAACATCGATCCGTTCAGCTGCCGAGACTGAAAATCGAACCGGTTAAGCGAATCCGAGGGACGTTCCTCACCGGAGACGCTCCGGGCAAGGGCATCGCTCAAGGCGAGGCCATACGCTTCAGCCCGCAGCAACTGCGATGTGCTTGCGGTGGTCGAGCGCAGCTGGGAAACCGCGGCGAGCGCACACGCGTCGGCTGCCGACTGAAGTTCAGCTCGCACCACCACCAGTCGGCTGACATCGATGGCAAGCGCAGCCAGCCCGATCAAGACTGGCAGCGTGAGCGAAAACAGCACTGCTGCGGCCCCGCCCTGCAAGCGCCGCGAACGGCCGCGCGTCATGTTTCGCCTCTTTTATGAGCAAGCACCATGATCACCGGGCCCCGGCCCCCACCCCCAGGATCTCGAACGACGGCGGGGGTGACTGAAAGCTCTCCTGATAGCGGCGCCAGGCGCTCACTGCAGCCGGTCCGTCGAGCCCAGCGTGAGCGGGTGCGCGGCGCGCAGCGTCCGGGTCAATGATCTGGCGGGCTCGCGCCTGGCGCACGGCATCTCCGAACGCATCCCGGGTAGGGCTCGCCACAGGCATCACGCCCACTTCGACCCCGGCACAACCCACTAGCGCAGCCGCCACCAGCAGCACTGAAAAATGCTTTTTCCGCATTGCTCTCTCCCAAGTTTTAAGCGCGGCGGTCTGTCAGTCGCGCGCGGGCGCTACATCGGACCCCGCGGGATCCCGCCACGGCGTGGCCGGTAACGCTGGATGACCGCTTCCCTCCAGGCGCCCCTCACCAAAGAACTCCATCCGGTTAGGGGGCGTGAATGAATCAGTGGGCAGCGCGATTGGCGCTGCCACCGCACCCACCAGCCGGGGGGTCACCACGAACATCAGCTCGGATTGATCGGCCTGAAACTCGGCGCTTCGGAAGAGCGCGCCCAGCACCGGGATATCCCCCAGCCACGGAAGCCGCTTGATGCTTTCGTTGACATTGCTACGGATGAGACCGGCGATCGCAAGACTCTGACCATCGGCGAGCTGCACCGCGGTCTGCGCACGGCGAATGGTGAAACTGGGCAGGATCGAGGTGGTTCCGCCTACGCTCACGAAGGGCGAGCCGGTCTGCGATAGTTCAGACACCTCCGGCGACACGCGCAGATGAATGCGACCACCATCGAGTACGGTGGGCATGAATTTGAGTCCGATACCAAACTCCTTTTCCTCGAGCGTGACGGTATTGGCGCCAGTGGCCGCGTTGGCACGTGCCACCGGGATGAAGATTTTTCCGCCAGCAAGAAAACTCGCTTCATGACCGCTGATCGCGACAATGTTGGGCTCGGCCAGAATTTTGATCAGACCATCGCGCCGTTCGGCATCGAGTCGAAGTTCATCACCGCCCGGGGTGCGAACGCCAAGCAATCCGCCCGAACCCGACAGGAACTGACTGAGGATGCTGTATCGCCAGTCGCCGTTCAGACGCGAGCCTTCAAAGCGCGCGCCCAACTGGTCGAGCAGCGTCTTCGAGACCTCCGCCACCTTGACCTCGAGCATCACCTGTTGGGGCTGCGATATCTGAAGCAGATTGACCACCCGTGGCCGAAGCGAAGCATCACCCGACCCGGAGCTGGCCGGTGCAACCGGAGCCCATGAGACCTGTGCAGTCTGCCCTGCCGCCATCCGGCCGTCGCCCGTACCAATCGGCATCACCAGCCCACGCCCCACACTGCGAATGAACGCATCAGCAATCGCAGCTGCCTGGTCGGCGCGCATCGCGCTGCTCACAACACCACTCAACACCACCGAATCGGCCGCCGCTTCCACGCTTATGCCGGTTTCGCCTGGCAACAGCGCGCGCAACCGCTCGCGTAGCGCCTGGGTATCAAGACTGACCGAGAGATCGATGATGGTCGTCGGCCCGTCTTCCCGCCACAAAATCAGGTTGGTCGTACCGAAGGTCTTGCCAAGCAGATACAACTCGAACGGGCTGATCAGGGTCACGTCGGCGACCGCGGGATTACCGACTGACAGACGTTCAATCGCCGAGTCGAGGTGCAACAGGGTGGATTTGCCCGCCACCAGCGTGATGGGAGGACCGATCCGGGTTCGCTCCAGTGGCGTACGGCGCGGGGCGGTACGCGGCGCAGGGGTCGTACCAGGCTGGGGTCCGGCACGCTGCGCGATTGCCAAAGACGGGGCGCTTAACGCGACGGCACTGCACAGCCACTTGCGACGGTTCATCAGATCAGCGCTCAAGAGCGACCTCCTTACGGTTGAACGTGGCGGTCGATTTCAGGAGGCCGCGAATAACCTCCACCTGCAGATCAGGAAGACCGTTCGCCAACCGTTCATCGGCTGGCGCGCTGCGGCTCACCCGCACGGGCGCTGGGAGCGGAGGGCGGCTCTCGGACACAACCGGCGGCGATGTCTTCGGCTCGGTGAGTCCAAGCAGTTCAGCGCGTGAGACGCCACGCCCCGCTGCCGATATCGAGTCAACCTGGTTGCGAAGCGCAAGCGACAGCTGACCGATATTGCGCGCGAGATCCAAGCGCTCGGCCTCTTGTGGCGTCACCTGGAGCGTCACAGCACTGACCACTTTAGGGCGGGTTTCATCGCGCGCCGCTTCCTGCGCGATGGCAAGTACCAGGATGCGCTCGAGCACAATTCTCGACACCATCCGAGCGCCCTGTGAATCATCCTGCGCGCTCACCAGTACATCAACGAAGTTCCCCGGTAGCGCGAATCCCGCCACGCCGATCACCTCGTTGACTCGAACGGTGATTGCCCGATGACCCGGGGCGATCACGGCAGCCAGGCCGCCCCGCGACCCCTCAGGCGTGAGCTTGGCCGCCAGCACCGGTTCACCGCGCACCAGCGCGGTCCGGGGCACCCGTCCCACAAGAGAGGCGGGATCAGCCAATGCCCCCTGCGGCACTGCGCCGCGGGGCCAACTGACCCGCTCGAGCAGCGCAGGATCAAGCACCTGTCCCGCAGCAATATCCCGGCTCGCAACCACCACCGAGCGGCCGCTATCGGCGCGTTGCTCGCCAAGCCACGCTGAGGCGAGCAGGGTTGCCAGTGCACCTGCAGACAGTGAAACCCCCAGCATCCACCAGCCGGCGCGCGCGATCATTGACCCGCCCCGACAGGCGTGCGCCCGAAGAGCTGTTGCCAGGCCCAGTCGATTTGCGTGGGATCAACAACAGGTGGCCCCCCCTGCCAGAGCAACCGATCAGCGATTCGGCCAAGCACCGCGTCTGGGACCGACGCCAGCCGGCCAATCCCCGCCCCGTCGTGATGCTGGGCAAGAAGCGCATCCTCCGCGCGGATATCGCACTTCAGTCCGTGCTTGCGCGCCGCGAGTTGTACCGCACGCCGATAGGAATGCACCGAGAGCGGCCCCAGCGACACAGCGTAAGCCAGGCGCGCCCCGCGCCGCTGAAACCCGCGGCGAGCGGGTGGACGGGACTCGACGGTCACCAACCGCAATCTGATCGGGAAATCGATCACCTGACCATCGCGACGTGTCACCTGATCAGCGCCGCGCTCAATCGCGTCATGGAGGCGACACAGCGCAGGCTCGAGGCCGCGGCCTGCTGCGCTAGCGTCATCCACAATCAGGATCCCTGGCGACGCCTTGATCGCAACCGGCGCATCGATCGAATGATCATCATGAATTTTTCGGGCGGTAATCGCCTGCCGACCCATCGCCCCGTTCACCTTCACCACGGGTTCCCTGCAGGCAACCCAACGGCGATCGACCGATAGTCCCTCCGCGGACGCGGCCGACGGATCGGCTGGCGTCTGCAGGTCAGGCGCGATCAACCCATCAACCGATTCATGCAGCGCGCGGTCGAAAATGCGTACCACCTGATCGCCCGCGAGCACCGCATGGGGCACCCAGACGATGCCCCGTGAGATCGCCGCCAATTGGCCTACCAGACTTGACCGACCGCTACCCCGCGGACCGTGAACGATGAAGTTTCTTTGCGAGGCGAGCGCAATGCCAAGCTGCTCCACCGTCGAGTCGTCGAGCGCGAGGTTGCTGAACGCATCGCCGGGTGGCTGTGGACCACAGCCGGAGGGATGGGGCGGCGAACACATTGCCAGCTGTCGCCGATAGTCGTCCAGGCTCACCGGCGCCGGGCCCACATAGCGACTGTGCGATAACGCCTCGGCCGCGTGGGCTCGGCCGCTGTCGGTCAGTGCGAACGTCCACTTTGAGGACGAACGGTTGCCGCCTACGGGTTCAATCAATTTAGCCATTCGCAACTTTCCGATCATTGTTTCCACGAGGCGAAACGGGAGCAGCAGGCGTGCCGATAGTTCCGCGCAATCAACATCGCCCGCGATATACAGATGTCGCAGCATGTGCTGGTTCAGCCAGCCTGGAGCCAGCCCGGTGTCATCGAGGGTGAGCGGCGATCGCGGCCGACCCCCGGCCGGATGCGGGTCAGGCAGCGAGCCTGCACGATCGAGTTCAGTCATATCCATAGATCAACACCTGTCCAGCCCGGCGCTAGCCGAGCAGATTGAAATAAGCAGCCAGCGCAAATCCCGCGACCCCGGATGTAATGGCAAGCGCCATCGGCAGGCGCGGCGCAGGCGCGAGGAGCGCGTCGGCCTGATTGCCACTCGCATCGCTTGGGCTCATTAATGGCCATCTCAACCAGCCTGCGATACGCGCCCCCGCTGACAGAAGCTCGCGATCAAGCAATGCGTAAACCAGAGCGAGCACGCCGGCCGAGAGCATCACTCCGAGCAGAACCGCCGGTAGCGCGGCGAGCCCAACAAACGCCCCCACCGCTGCCATCAGCTTGGTATCGCCTGCACCGACCCAGCCGCGTGAGTAGGGCAGGAGCAGCAGCAGCAACGCGAGGCCCGCACCCAGGAGCGATGCCTTCAACCCCAGGCCACCGGGCAGGTAAGGGTCAAATAACCCTGCCCCACCCGGTGCGAGTCCGTGAAAGGCCAACGCACCGAAGAGCCCGGAAACGGTCAGCACGTTGGGAATGCGCCGGCTTCGCCAGTCGCTCACGCAACTGGCAGCAAGCAACAGAGCGAGCCCCAGCTGCCCGAGCCGAACCATCCAGAGATCGAACGCCATCAACCGCCAGCCCTGAAGCGTCCGACCCGTTTCCCACGGAGCCCGATGCGGCACATGCCCGAGACCATCCCGATCAGGCCGGGCAGCCTACTGCCGTGCCACCGCCTGCAGTCACCGCACCGTTGAGCTTGTTGCAAACCAGCGAGAAGATGGCGTTGAGATTGCCCCCGGCTGCGGTCACAGCGGCAATGATCACCACCGCCAACAGTCCGGCGATCAGGCCATACTCGATCGCCGTGACACCGGACTCGTCCTGCCAGAAGTTTTTGAGTGCTGTTGACATCTGTTGCTCTCCATCTCGTTAAGTGATGCCGTCCGTGCATGCCGGACGACGACGAAACCCCGAGATCGTCCGATCAGCGGGGCTTCGCATCGCCACACACCGCGGTGTGCGTCGATACGAGAAGCGAGAGTAAGAAGGGCGGTTCACGACCGCAATGAGCGATCGAGCGCGAACTTGCTGCGACGCAAGCCCGCAGACGCGTGAACGCAAGGCGCGCGGCGGAAACCGCGCGGGGGCCGCTAGTGAACGATGCGACCGAAGCGGAATTCGCCGTTCACAAAATCGACCGGGATTTCGTCTTTGGGGCCGAAACGCCCCTCGAGAACCAGCCTCGCCACCGGATTTTCGATGTGCTGCTGAATGGCGCGCTTGAGAGGCCGCGCGCCATAGAGCGGATCAAAACCCACCTTGGCCACTTCATCGAGCGCAGTATCGGTGACAGAGAGCGTCATCTCGCGATCGGCCAGGCGTTTTTCGAGGCGCGCGAGCTGGATCCGGGCGATGTGCCGAATATGATCGCGGGCGAGCGCATGAAACACCACGATCTCGTCGATCCGATTGATGAACTCTGGTCGGAAGTGCTTGCGGACTTCACCCATCACCGCTTCCTTGATGAGGTCGGGATCCTCGCCCGCAAGACGCTGGATGTCATGGGAACCGAGATTGGATGTCATGACGATCACGGTATTTCGGAAGTCCACCGTTCGACCCTGACCATCGGTCATTCGGCCATCATCGAGCGCCTGCAGCAGCACATTGAACACATCGGGATGCGCCTTTTCGACTTCATCGAGCAGGATCACGCTGTAGGGCTTGCGGCGCACGGCTTCGGTGAGATGTCCTCCCTCCTCGTAGCCCACATAACCCGGGGGAGCGCCAATCAGCCTTGCCACCGAATGCCGCTCCATGAACTCGCTCATGTCGATCCGGATCATGTGCTCTTCGGTATCGAACAGAAACTCGGCCAAGGCCTTACAGAGTTCGGTCTTGCCCACGCCCGTCGGGCCCAGGAAGAGGAAAGAGCCGGTGGGACGGTTCGGGTCACCCAACCCCGCGCGCGAGCGACGAATGGCATTGGCCACGGCCACGATCGCCTCCTGCTGCCCGACGACACGCTGGTGCAAACGATCTTCCATCTGGAGCAACTTCTCGCGCTCGCCCTGCATGAGTTTGGCCACCGGAATGCCCGTGGCTCGCGCGACCACTTCGGCAATTTCTTCAGCCCCCACTTGCGTGCGCAACAAGCGCGGTACTGCGGCATCGCCCGCAGCAGTCTCGCGTGCGTTGGCTTCCTTCAGGCGTTTTTCCAACTCAGGCAAACGGCCGTATTGCAACTCGGCCACTTTGTTGAAATCGCCTTTGCGGGTGTACTCCTCGATCTGAAAACGCAGGCGATCAATTTCTTCCTTGACCTGCGCACCGCCTTGCGCCGAGGCTTTCTCGGTTTTCCAGATCTCGTCGAGGTCGGCGTATTCCTGCTCGAGCTTGTCCATTTCCTCTTCGAGCAAGGCCAAGCGCTTTTGCGAGGCTTCGTCCTTCTCTTTGCGCACCGCTTCACGCTCGATCTTGAGTTGGATGAGTCGGCGGTCGAGTCGGTCCATGACTTCGGGCTTGGAGTCAATCTCGATCTTGATTTTGGCCGCGGCTTCATCGATCAGATCAATCGCCTTGTCCGGTAAAAAACGATCGGTGATGTAGCGGTGGGACAGTTCGGCAGCGGCGACGATGGCGGGGTCGGTGATCTCGACACCGTGGTGCACTTCGTATTTTTCTTGCAAACCCCGCAAAATGGCGATGGTGGCTTCCACGGAAGGTTCATCGACCATGATTTTTTGAAAACGCCGCTCCAAGGCCGCATCTTTTTCAATGTATTTTCGGTACTCGTCCAAGGTGGTGGCACCCACACAATGCAGTTCGCCACGTGCCAAAGCAGGCTTGAGCATGTTGCCTGCGTC
>JALREG010000149.1 GCA_023253905.1 Burkholderiaceae bacterium | reverse complement strand
GACGCATGTAACGCTTTGAGAGGCGCGAGCCCCAGCCCCACCTGACCAAGTGCCGCCAGGCACAACAGCGCACCGAGACCCCCTAGCGAGGCCAGCAGCACGCCATCGAAATCGCGCAGCGCGGCCTGCGTATCGCGCGTGTCCGCAGCCACGAGCAGTCGCCACTCCGCAGGCAACGGCCCCGCGATGCGAATTGAGCGCTCGAGCACCCTCAGCCGCTCGCCCCTTGGTCCGCCCACATCATGGGCATGAAGATCTTCGGCGGGCGTGACCGCGCGAATCGGACCAAGCTGCGCGTCCCACAGCGAACGCGAGCGAAGCAGCGCATCGCGTCGGTTGCCGTCGGCAGCCAACCGGTCAAGCTGCCAGTAGAGGCCGGAGTAAGGGCGTTCCCAGCGCGGATCGGAGAGGCGGCGCGTATCAATCAGAGGTTCGCCCGCCTCGTTGAAATCGAGCCGCGCGGTAACCTGATCGATCTGTTGCGCGAGCGCCGTGTCAAGCTGACGTTGCAGTTCCGCGCTAAAGCGCCCGCTCAGCCACCAATAGGCTGCCGAGAGCGCGGCGAGCACCGTCACCAGCGTGATGACCAGCAATCGAACGCGCAGGGATCCAGACCGTTGACGCGGTTTCATGGTCGGGCGATACGATAGCCCAAGCCTCGCACGGTTTCGATCAGATCGGCAGAGAGCTTTTTGCGCAAGCGAGCGACAAAAACTTCCACGGTGTTGGAGTCGCGGTCAAAGTCCTGCGCATAGACATGCCCGATCAGCTCGGCCCGGGAGACGACATCGCCGCAGCGATGCATCAGATATTCGAGTACCCGGTACTCATGGCTGGTGAGCGCGACGGCTACCCCCGCGCGGGTGACCTTTCCACTGCGGGTGTCCAGGCTCAATTCGCCATGGCGGAGCACCGGGTCGGCCAGCCCGACGGACCGTCTGATGAGAGCACGAAGACGCGCCAGGAGCTCCTCCATATGGAAGGGCTTCGTCATGTAGTCATCGGCCCCTGCGTCAATGCCGGCCACTTTTTCGGTCCAGTTGTCGCGCGCGGTAAGGATCAGAACGGGAACCGAACGCCCCGCTTCGCGCCAGCGTCTGAGAACGGTCAGTCCATCAAGAAGCGGTAGCCCCAGGTCAAGCACCGCCGCATCATAGGTTTCGGTGTCGCCCAGGAAATGCGCATCACGACCGTTATCGCACTCGTCGACCACATAGCCCGCCGCCTCGCCTGCCTCGCGCAGCTGGCGTCTTAGTGTGGGCTCGTCTTCAACCACCAGAATGCGCATAGCGTTTTACTGTCTCAGCGTCGCGTGCGCTCGTCACGCCGCAACACCTCACCCGAGCTCGCATCAATTTCGAGCTTGATCAGTTGACGCCCCGTCTGCACGAGTTTGAGTTCGTAGATCCAGCGGCCGCCCTTGCGCTCGAGCTCGGCCTCGATCACCTGTCCCGGGTGATCGCGCTCGATTCGCTCGAGGATGGTTCGAAGTGACAGCACCTCGCCTGCCTGCAGGGCAGCGCGAGCACGATCCTGATCCGACCCGGAGGCGGTGGTCAGAACAGGGGAAACCGCCAGAGCGGCGAGCAGGAGTAGATGCGTGGTTTTCATGCCGTCATGCTGACAAAACGAACCTGAACGGCAGCTGAACGCGCGGTTCAGGTTCAGTTCAAGTCGAGGCACAGACACTGCCTGCTCCTTCAACGCCGTACAGACGATTCATGAAACCAAGTTTACCGATCCTTGCGAGGATCCTGCCTGGAGCCAGCCGAACGCTCAGCGAAATGGGCAATTTCCCCTTCCCTTCCGCGCACCCTTCCGGAGCTAGCCGACTGACCGTCGACGCGCCGACCCGTGTTTTCCACTGGTTGTTCGCGATGAGTCTGGTGGGCGCCTATCTGACCGGCGACAGCGAGTGGTTGCGCTCGTCGCATATCGCGTTCGGCTACATGATGATTGCACTGGTCGCCTTCCGGCTGATTTACGGGCTGATCGGCCCCCGCCATGTCCGCCTGAGCGCATTGCTGAAACGCGCAAGCGGCTGGTCGGCGTGGATGGAAGCGCTCAAGCCTGGTCGGCGTACCCCTGGTCGCTTCACCCCCCAGTTGCAGCACCTGTTCACAGCAAGCGTGGTGCTGTTGTTGATGGTGTGGATCGTGCCGGTATTCGTGACCGGATACGTTGCGCTGCATGAATGGGACAAGCCGCTGGGTGGCAAGATCTTTGAAACCCTGCATGAAGTTTTTGCAAACGGATTCCTGTTGTTGATCGCGCTCCATTTGGTCGGGCTACTGCTGTTTAGCCTTGTACGCCGACGTAACCTTGCAGCGCCGATGCTCACGGGACGCACGCCCGGTAGCGGTCCCTCAATCGTCCAACGCAACCGCGTGTGGCTTGGCTGGTTGCTGACTGCGGGCGTGCTCGCGTTTGGCGCTTGGGAGTGGGCGAACGCCGAAACAGTGCCCGGCGGTGAGGCGGGGCTCGGCTCGGCGCGGCATACGAGTATCATCCTGAAACCCTTCTCTCCTCTCACAGCAGCCCTATGACAAGACCGCCCGCTCGGTCGCCACGTCCTACGACTCGTTCCACCGCGCCGCGCTCGTCAGCCCCGCGGTCTGCCGACACACGCCCGCCCGGAGAACGGTCATCGCGGCCGCGTCCATCGGGCCAGCGACCCGCCGGAGCGCCTGCGTCGAAGACCAGCCGTCCAGCACCCAACGGGTCGCCAGCGCGCAGCGTCGCCCCGCAGGCGAGCACCGATCTCCCGCGCCTGTCCAAGCGAATGAGCGAACTGGGCCTGTGCTCCCGCCGTGAAGCCGATGAGTGGATTGAAAACCGCTGGGTGAGGGTCGACGGCCAGGTGGTGAGCACGCTGGGCGCTCGCGTGCCTACCTCAGCCCGAATCGAGATCGACCCGGCTGCTTCCCGCCATCAGAGCGAGCAGGTCACGATCCTGCTCAACAAACCCATCGGCTATGTCTCGGGACAGGCTGAAGACGGCTACCAGCCGGCGATCGTTCTCCTCCGCCCGGAGAACCGCTGGGATGGCGACACCTCGCAGATTACCTTCAAGCCCGGCCACCTTCGAGGGCTCGCGCCCGCAGGCCGGCTGGATATCGATTCAACAGGCCTGCTCGTCTTCACTCAGGACGGTCGAGTGGCCAAACGCCTCATCGGCCAGGATTCCGAGGTTGAAAAGGAATATTTGGTGCGGGTAGAGGGATCACTGTCGGAAGAAGACATGAAGCGCCTGCAGCATGGGTTGGAACTGGATGGCGTGCGCCTCAAGCCCGCACGCGTATCCTGGCAAAACGAGCATCAGCTTCGCTTCGTACTTCGCGAGGGCCGCAAGCGCCAGATTCGCCGTATGTGCGAACTGGTGGGCCTGACCGTCACCGGCCTCAAACGCGTTCGCAGCGGCAGCGTGCCGCTCGGCCCCATGCCACTCGGCAAGTGGCGTTATCTCCGTCGGGATGAAAGGTTTTGACTACGCCGACATCCCCAGCACAGGAAGCCCTCCCCTCGGTCGCCTGGGAAGAAGCGGGCGAGAGTCGTACGGCCCGCTGGCAATCGGAGCGCGGCACACCCCCGCCAAAAAACGTCATCGCCACCGATGACCGCATCACCGCAAACGACGCCTACGGTCTCGCGTGTCAGGGCGTTGGCATGCTTTGGCGAAGCGACTTCCAAAACGCGCGGCAATTGCTCACCGCGCTCGCGAACCGCGTCGACCGCAAGGCCGCGCAAAGTCGTGCACAGGGCTCATCCGAAGCCATCACCGCAGACACGTTCAACCGGGTGCGACAGGCACGCTCACAGCGCGCACGCACGCTGGGCATGCTGCTGATCGAACTCGACGCCGAATATGGAATCGCGCTCCGCCGCGCCCCCGACGTGCAGGCTGCCTGCCGTCACGCCTACGGACCCGCGACTGGCCCGATGGTGGTGTCGTTGCGCGAACTGCTGGGTGTGATTGGTGCCCATCAGTGGTACCTGCGGGGCATCGAGGTGCCGGCCGCAGGCGGACACATTCATCCGCACTACGGCGTCTTCACCCCCACCCGCGCCGACTATGTCGATCTGGTTGCGAAGGCGCCCTGGCCTGCGGGTACAGGCCGCGTCGGTCTTGCGTTTGACGTGGGAACCGGCACCGGCGTGCTGGCAGCCGTCCTGGCTCGGCGTGGCGCGCTCCAAGTCGTGGCCACCGACACCGACCCGCGGGCGATCGCGTGCGCGACAGAAAACATCAACCGCCTTGGGCTATCGTCGCGCGTGCAATTGGCACAGGCCGCGTTTTTCCCCGAGGGTCGTGCCGACCTCGTGATCTGCAATCCGCCGTGGGTGCCCGCACGCCCCGGTTCGCCTCTCGAGCGTGGCATTTACGACGAGAACGGCGGCATGCTGCAGGGCTTCCTGAGCGGCCTCGCCGCGCACCTCAACCCTGAGGGCGAGGGCTGGCTTATTTTGTCCGACCTGGCCGAACGCCTGGGCCTTCGAACCCGCGAGGCGCTGCTCGCGCAGATCAACGCCGCGGGACTGATGGTTGCTGCCCGTCATGATGTCCGCCCGCAGCACCCCCGATCCTTTGACGCGGGCGATCCCCTACATGCTGCGCGACGGGCCGAGGTCACGTCGTTGTGGCGGTTGAAGGTCGCTCTTTCCGCCACCGACAAAGTCGCTTAGCCTCTCCGGCGTGCTTTGCCGCCGCCCGTCTGCGGTGGTCTGTGCGCGGCTGCCAGACGCCTGAATCCGTCTTCCTCTGCGCAGCTTTCATGAGCGCAGACCATCGTGGCGCGGGCCTCGCGTTATGCTCGACGCCCACCTGAAGCGCGCCGAAATAGCCCATAAAGGACTCACTGATGGCCCTCTCCGCACCCGTGACCGACACCATCGAATCGAGCGGTTTTCCGCTCTGCTTCAAGGTCTATCAAGGTGAAACCAGACCTGCAGTGCTGGGACGCGCCGATTCACGCGACCGGTTCACCGTTCAGGCACGCGCAATGGGAGGGCACCAGAAAGAGGCGGTGGTCACCGAGGGCGCTGCCGGCTCGGCCTGGCGTATGGTGAGCGATGAAGGAGCGGGGCTGAAGGGGACGGATCTTGCGCCCTTTCCACTTGGCTTCATGGCGGCTGGCCTGCAGGCTGATCTGCTCAGCCGACTCTCGCTGCTGGCAGCAGCCGAGCACATTCGCCTCGAAAGTCTCCAAAGTGATCTCATCAACCATTACGCATTCGAAGGCTCGTTTTTCAAGGGAACCGGCCGGGGACATGCCCTTCCACCGCACATCGTCATCCGCGCAACCACCGATGCGTCCGCAGCGCGCGTACGCGCGCTGACCGCCAGCGCAATTGCGGCATCGCCCATCCTGGCTGCCTGGCGCGAGCCTCTTGTGAACACGTTTGCGCTCTATGCGAACGGGCAACGCAGAGCGCTGCCTCAGCTGGCCGCGAGCCCTGCGCCCGATACGATCGATCCCTTGAAAGCATGGCGGGATGTACCGCGCCCCCTGGCCGCCCCCCGCCCGGCCCAGCCCCTCATCGAAAAGCTGGGGCCAGCCGAATCAACCGCTGGCGTAACGCCTCCCAGCTGGCAATCCGGGCGGGTGGAGATCCCCATTCATGGCACGTGTGCGCTTGAAAGCGAGGTCGCACGCTCAACTTCATGGGCCAATCTGCCGGGAGGGTCGCGCTTCTCGTTTCAAAGCCCCGCCAGTCATCATCACGATCACGCCCCGAGCGGTCTTGCCTACGCATTTGCGGGAGTCGCGTTTTGCCTGATGACCCAGCTCCTACGATACGTCGAGCATCACCACATGAAGATCCGCGCTCTTCGAATTGTGCAGCATGCAGAATGCGAGGTCACCGCAGGCGTTGCCCGCGCCCACGCGCTCGATACCCATATCTTTGTTCACGGCGAGGAGTCCGAAGCGGTCATGGAGCGGCTGGTCCAGATGGCCGCTGACACCTGCTATTTGCATGCGGCCTTCCATGCAGCGCTCGAACCCGTTGTGGAGTTTGAACTCAAAGCGCAGGCATGAACATGCGCTCAGCGGGCGGGCCGGCCGCCCCCTGTAGCGAACGTGGAAACCCGCACGCGCGATCAGACCGGCAACAGAACCCTATCGACCAGGTGAATCACTCCATTGCTCGCCAGGGTATCGGTTGCTGTAATCGCAATAGCGCGCTGCCTTGCGTCAGTGATCTGGAATCCGGCGTTGATCAGAAACGTTTGCCCTTGCGCGCTCGTCACGCCCTGGTTCGGCACGATGTCAGCCTGCAAGACGCGCGCACCCACGACGTGATAGGTCAAAACTTTGGTGAGCAACACCGTATCTGCAAGCAAAGCATTGAGGGTAATGCCCAGCTCGATCAACAGCGCATCAAAAGCCGAATTGACCGGTGCGAATACGGTGAACGGTCCTGCGGCCGACAGAGTGGGAACCAGCCCGGCCGCTTGAATAGCAGTCACGAGCGTACTGGTCTGAGCAGTTGCCTGCGCGGTCGCAACAATAGTGCGGTTGGCCGGGAGCAGCACCTGATCGATGCGGTGGAGTACACCGTTGGAGAGTTGTACATCAAGTTGAGTCGACCGCGCCAGGCGATTGCGCCCATCAGTGATCGTGACCGGGTTGCCGGTCACAAGTTTAAAGAAGCCTCCACCCACCGGCTCGATGGCTTTTCCTGAGACCCAGCTGGACTGCGTTTGCGCCTGACCAATCAAATGATAAGAGAGCACTGACTGAAGGAGCGCAGTATCGCCAAGGAGCGCCTGCGCGCTGATGCCGAGTTCACTCAGCAGCGCCTGGAAAGCGGTATCGGTCGGCGCGAACAAGGTTCTCGGGCTGCTTGCCACAGCTTCGGTAAGTCCGGCCGCCTGAATGGCCTGAGTGAGGATGGTAAGGTCGGGCTGGGCCCTGACATAGTCCCACATTCCCTGGCTGTCTTCAGCGCATCCTGAGAGCGCCAATACGCCCGGAGCCGCCATCATCGTCAGAAAAAACTCGCGTCGCTTGGATAAATTGATCATGTGGGCCTCGAAGATCACCAGTTCAGAATAACTTCGGATCCTATGGCTTTACGTTCGCCGATCAATTGATTCAAGTCGAGCAAGCAAGGTAGCCAGGCTTCGATTGATCGACGATTTGACGCACATCATGATGCTTCAGACCGTCTCGCCACCCACAGCCACCCTGCGTGACCATCGGCCCCCCCTTCCTAGCAGAGGTTGGTGGAATCACATCCGCTAAAAATCTGGTTCAATCCAGGGGTTCCTGCGCGCAAACCCTGCCCGCACAGGCGCCCTTAATCACTTTCACACCAGGACGAATCCAACATGCCGCAGTCGCTCAACGTTGTCCTGTGCTCACGCGATTCGTCGCAACTGGCGCAGCTTCAACTCACAACCACTGTCATCGCCGGCTGGACGGGTCGCGACCAGGCCGCCGTTGAAAAACATATCCGCGAACTTGAAGAACTGGGCGTCAAGCGGCCCGTATCGACACCGATCTTCTACCGGGTGGCGAGTGCTCGCGTCACGACAGCCGAGCGCATCGAAGCCAGTGGCGAAGACTCAAGCGGCGAAGTGGAATTTGTGCTTGCCCGAATCCGCGGCGGGCTCTACGTGGGCGTTGGCTCGGATCACACCGACCGCGTCATCGAGACAGTGGGCGTCACGGTTTCCAAGCAGATGTGCGACAAGCCCATCGCCACCACCTTCTGGCCCTGGGAGGAGGTGTCCGGGCACTGGTCGCAGTTGATGCTTCGCTCGTGGATTGTCGAGAACGGCGAGCGCCGTCTGTACCAGGAAGGATCGGTCACAAGCATGCTCGATCCTCTGGACCTGATCGCCCGATGGCATGACGGCAACGGCGTGCTATCCGATCACTGCCTCATGTTCTGCGGCACCCTGCCAGCCATTGGCGGTATCCGGAAATCTCCCGTATTCGAGTTTGAACTCCATGACCCGGTACTTGAGCGTTCAATCCGGCATCAATACGCGATCGATACCCTTCCGGTTTACGGCTGAAAACCGGCACCTGTCGACAACGACGGAGGGACGTCACCGATATGAGCAACCTCCTCAGCGAGCAGGCTGAATCTGAGGCAAGCGCGGAAACTCGGGCTATCTACACGGAGTTTCGTCGGCTTTGTGGCGTCCCGATGGTGCCACTCATCTATCGCCACCTGGCAACCAT
>JALREG010000143.1 GCA_023253905.1 Burkholderiaceae bacterium | reverse complement strand
CGACATAAACCACGTCGGCCATGTAGTGCTGAGCCGCCAGAAACGCTCTGGGCCCCAGTCCATAGGACGGGGGACACCATCGCCCGGGCGGTCCTTGAGAAGCCCCCCCTCGCACGCTCAGACCCCGACCGCTTCCGCCGTACGCGGGTTGCCTTGAGCAACCGGCTCACTGCTATCGGCGAGCGCACCGCCACAGGAACTGCCCTGCCCCGCCGTGCAGCCGTAGCAGTGATCTCGGACAACGATCGGCAGCTCCGCAAACGACTGGCCGACCACTTCACGCAGGTGGCTGCGAGACTGTCCGGCACGGCGCAGCGGCAGGCCCAGCATCTGATTAAAGTCGCAGTCAAAGAGGTAGCCCTGCCAATCGACGCTCACAAGATCACGGCACATCACCGCATTCAGGTTCTCTTCGCGATGAGCCTCACGCAGGAGCGCCATGTAGTCATCAAACTTGCCCTGGCTCGCCAGCATGGAACCGAAGCGCTGAATCGGCATGTTGGCGAGGGTAAGCAGTCGGCTGAAAACGATGCCGTATCGTTCGCCCAGCATCTGTCGGTAGTCGCGCTCAAGCGCCTCCTGCGGCGGCGGCAGACTCGGCCCCTGCGGGTTAAAGACCAGATCGAGGGTCAGCGTGGTGCCGTAGCCGAGCGCATTGAGCCGGGACAACGCCCGCAGACTGGTCTCAAAGACGCCTTTGCCACGCTGGCGATCAACGTTGTCTTCGAGGTAGCATGGCAGTGATGCCACGACATGTACCTGATGGGCCGACAGGAATTCGGCGAGATCTTCCTGACCCGGCTCTTCCAGCACGGTCAGGTTGCAGCGGTCGATCACCTCCAGGCCCGCTGCCCGGGCCTTGGCCACCAGCCCGCGAAATCCTGGATTGAGTTCCGGCGCCCCGCCAGTGAGGTCGAGCACGCGAGCCCCGCTCTCCTTAACAAACCGCATGAGCAGGTTCAGCGTATCGCGGTCCATGATCTCCTCACGATGCGGCCCCGCGTTCACATGGCAGTGCTGGCAAGTCTGATTGCAGCGATACCCAAGGTTGGCCTGAACGGTTGACACGCTCCGGCGTCTGATGGAGGGAAAGCGGCCACGGGGGATCAGCGACAGCGTATCGCGCATGAGGATCTCGGAGACTGAGAGATCCTGAATGATAGACCGCTCACCGATTTGGTGCGCAACGCCTAAACCCCGGCAGTCCTACCCGCCATCCGCACCAACGCGGGGCGTCCATGCTACCTTGCGCCGCTTCAAACGCCGAAGCGTTTTCGCCTTCAACCGTGCCCAGACTGCTTCTGATCAATCCGAACACCACCGAATCGGTCACCCGACTGCTCGCTGATGCGGCTGCTGACCGTCTGGGTAGCGCCGTTCAGGTGACTGCGGTCACCGCGCCGTTCGGTGCCGCCTACATCACCGGCGAGCATTCGCTTGCCATCGCCGCGCACGCCACACTCCAAGCGAGGGAGGAGGCCATTGCGGCACATGGCGCGTTCGACGCCTGCCTGATTGGCTGCTTCGGTGATCCGGCGCTCCAGGCACTGGAGGAGCTTGCGCTCGAACCCGTGACGGGGCTCGCAGAGGCTTCGATGCGATGGGCTGCCCGCAGCGGCGATTTCGCCATTGTGACGGGCGGGCACGGCTGGCGCGAACCCTTGCGAAGGCTTGCTTTTTCCATCGGACTGCTGGACTCGCTGGTCGCGCTTGAAACGGTCGATGCAAGCGGCGCCCAGCTGAAGGCGGACCCCGACTGGGCGCTTCGCCTGCTCGGGAAAGCCTGCCACACCGCAATCGAACGTGGCAAGGCAGCCGGGCGTGCGCCGCAGTCGGTCATCATAGGCGGCGCCGGCCTGTTCGGCTATGCTCGCGCGCTTGAGCCCTCGGTTCCGGTTCCGCTTCTGGACAGCGTGCTCTGCGGTCTTGATCTGGCTGCAGAGCGGCTTCTCAAATAGCGCTGACGGCGGCTCAAGATGTGTCCTATTCCCTCCGCCTGTCTCTCAGGCACGTGTCTTGCCTAGAACCTGTGTCCTTAACCCAGGAGTTCCCGATGAGATTTGTCCGTCGTTCCTCAATTGCCCTGCTGCTCGCAGCAGCGCTGCCGCTTGCGGCCCAGGCCCAGGACAAGGTCCTGCGCATCGGCATGACCGCTGCCGACATCCCCCGTACCCTAGGTCAGCCCGACCAGGGCTTCGAAGGCAATCGCTTCACCGGCATTCCCATGTACGACGCGCTCACGCACTGGGATCTGTCCAAAGCGGATGCCGCCAGCGTTCTGATCCCGGGCCTCGCGCTCAGCTGGGCAGTTGACGCAAATGACAAGACCAAGTGGACGTTCAAGCTGCGCCAGGGCGTGAAGTTCCATGACGGCTCCAACTTCACGGCCGACGCCGTGGTCTGGAACGTGCGCAAGGTGCTCGACAAGACCGCGCCGCACTACGACCCAAGCCAGATCGGTGTCACCGTCTCGCGCATGCCCACGCTGGCGAGTGCGCGCAAGATCGATGACTACACGGTGGAGCTCACCACCAGCGAACCCGATTCATTCCTTCCGCTCAACCTCACCAATCTGTTCATGGCGTCGCCCGCGCACTGGCAGAAGAAATTTGATGCCACGCCGGGTAATCTGCCTGCGGAAGAGCGTGCCAAACAGGCCTGGACCGCCTTCGCAGCCGACGCTTCGGGCAGCGGCCCGTTCCGCATGACCCGATTCGTGCCGCGCGAACGCCTCGAACTGGCTGCCAACAAAGCCTACTGGGATCCGGCCCGCACACCCAAAATCGACCGCGTGGTGATGCTGCCCATGCCTGAGGCCAATGCCCGCACGGCTGCGCTGCTGTCGGGTCAGGTTGATTGGATCGAGGCCCCCGCCCCCGATGCAATCGCCACCATCCGTGGCCGGGGCTTTACGGTCTACAGCAACCAGCAGCCGCATGTCTGGCCCTGGCAGCTGTCGTTCGCCGAGGGCTCCCCCTGGCTCGACAAGCGTGTTCGTCATGCAGCCAACCTGTGTGTGGACCATGCGAGCCTGCAGAAACTTCTTGGCGGCATGATGGCTGTTCCAAAAGGCACCGTCGATCCCACGCACCCCTGGTGGGGGAACCCTTCGTTTGACATCAAGTACGACCCGAACGCTGCGCGCAAGCTCATGACCGATGCCGGTTTTTCAGCGGCCAAGCCGGTCAGGGTGAAGGTGCAGATTTCGGCTTCGGGGTCTGGCCAGATGCAGCCGCTGCCCATGAACGAGTTCGTACAGCAGTCGCTGAAACAGTGCTTCTTTGATGTCGCGTTCGACGTGATCGAGTGGAACACGCTGTTTACGAACTGGCGTCGGGGTGCGAAGGATCCCACCGCCAACGGCGCACATGCGATCAACGTGAGCTTCGCTGCGATGGATCCCTTCTTCGCCATGGTGCGGTTCACCTCAACCAAAACCTTCCCGCCCGTCTCGAACAATTGGGGTTACTTCGGTAACGCCGAGTTCGATAAGCTGATTGGCACTGCCCGCACCACCTTCGATGACAAGGCGCGCGATGCGGCACTCGCTCAGCTGCACAAGCGGATCGTTGAAGAAGCCCCGTTCGTGTGGATCGCCCATGATGTCGGGCCGCGTGCCATGTCGAGCAGGGTCAAAGGTGTTGTTCAGCCGCGCAGCTGGTTCATTGACATTGCTCCGATGAGCATCCAGTAAGCGTTTTCTGCCTCCCCCCGGGGCCTCGCCCTGGGGGGAGCATTGCCGCCCGCTCCCAGCAATACAACTGCAACTCACTTGCTTTCCTACCTCATCCGACGACTGATTTACGCGCTGCCCATCATGCTGGGCGTGGCGCTCGTCTGTTTCGCGCTGGTTCACCTCGCTCCTGGCGACCCGCTGGTCTCGGTGCTTCCCCCTGATGCCTCTGCCGAGCTCGCCGCGCGCATTCGTCAGCTCTACGGGTTTGACCGCAGCTACCCAGAGCAATTCTTCTCCTGGTTGTGGCGCGCACTCCAGGGCGACCTCGGAACCTCCATCGCCACTGGCCGTCCGGTCAGCGCTGAGGTGTTTCGCGCCGTCGGCAACACACTCAGGCTGGCGGCTGTCGCCACCCTCATCGGATTCATACTGGGCTCGCTCTTCGGGTTCGTCGCGGGATACTTCCGCAATACCTGGGTGGACCGCCTCGCCTCGTTCCTGTCAGTACTCGGCGTAAGCGTCCCGCACTACTGGCTGGGCATGGTTCTCGTCATTGCCCTATCTGCCCTCACGGGCATCCTGCCGGCCAGTGGCGCCGGCCCAGGCGGCTCCGATCGCTGGGCCTGGAACTGGGAGCACATCCAGTTCATGGTGCTTCCTGCGCTCACCATGTCGGTCATCCCCATGGGCATCATCGCGCGTACCGTGCGCGCGCTGGTGGCCGACATCCTCGAGCAGGAATTCGTGATCGGGCTACGCGCGCGCGGCCTCACCGATTTCGGCGTGTTCTGCCATGTGGTTAAAAATGCGGCCCCCACTGCGCTCGCCGTGATGGGCCTGCAGCTGGGGTACCTGCTAGGCGGTTCCATCCTGATCGAAACCGTGTTCTCATGGCCTGGCACCGGCTTTCTGCTCAACTCGGCCATCTTCCAGCGAGACCTGCCACTGCTGCAGGGAACCATCCTGGTCTTGGCGCTCTTCTTCGTGCTCCTCAACCTGCTGGTCGACATTGTCCAAGGGACGCTCGACCCACGGATCTCCCGGGGCTGATGCCATGATGTCCAGCCTCAACACCCCTAATGTGGCACCGCTCCCGGTCGAGCGGTCGCAGGGCTACTGGGCGGGCGCGGCGCGCAAGCTCCTCCGTGATCCGGTTGCGGTCGTATCGGGCCTCATCGTGCTCGCCCTGCTCTCGCTCGCCATCTTCGGCCCGTGGCTCGCGCCGGCCGATCCCTATGCCTCATCGATGCTTGGCCGGCTCAAGCCCATCGGCAGTCCCAACTACCCACTGGGCAGCGATGAACTGGGCCGGGACATGATGTCGAGGCTGATCGTAGGCGCGCGTCTGTCGCTCTTTATGGGGCTCACCCCGGTGCTGCTCGCCTTCGTGATTGGCACCTCGCTTGGACTGCTGGCGGGTTACGCGGGGGGCTGGATCAACAGCGCCATCATGCGTACGGTCGACGTGCTGTATGCGTTTCCCTCGGTACTGCTTGCGATCGCTTTATCGGGTGCACTGGGTGCGGGCATCTTTAATGCACTCCTGTCCCTCACTATCGTGTTCACGCCGCCTATTGTTCGGGTGGCAGAGAGCGTCACCACGCAGGTGCGTGGCCGCGACTTTGTCGAGGCGGCCCGTGCCTCCGGTGCACATGCGATCACCATCGTTCGGGTACACGTGCTTGGAAACGTGCTGGGACCCATCTTTGTGTATGCCACCAGCCTTAT
>JALREG010000115.1 GCA_023253905.1 Burkholderiaceae bacterium | reverse complement strand
AGAATTCGGCGGCTGCGATTATTCCCGTGCGGTTTGTCGGCGGCTGCAATGGCTGGGTTGCCGTTGGGTGGTTGTTCGGCCGCCATGAGTGCAGCCCTGAAGTTGTGCTCGAAGCTGTCCTGGCCGGTGCCAGTCGCGATGTGATGGCCACCCAGGCCGACGAGTCCGGTGCTGATGGACATAATCAGTTCTCCTCCGGAAGGGTTGACTATTTGTGACCGTCTACAATGCCTCAGGTTTTCGATTTTGTGGAGTCCCCCTGATGAGTATCAAGTCCGACCGCTGGATTCGCGCAATGGCTGCGCAAGGCATGATCGAGCCCTTTGAGCCCGGTCAGGTGCGCTCGGTAGGTGGTCAGCGCATCGTTTCCTACGGCACCTCCAGCTACGGATATGACTTACGCTGTGCCGACGAGTTCAAGATCTTTACCAACATCAACTCCACCATCGTCGACCCCAAGAATTTCGACGAGAAATCATTCGTCGATTTCAAGGGGCCGGTCTGCATCATTCCGCCCAATTCGTTCGCGTTGGCCCGGACGGTTGAATATTTTCGAATTCCGCGTTCGGTACTCACCATCTGTCTGGGCAAGTCCACCTATGCGCGCTGCGGCATCATCGTCAACGTGACACCGCTTGAGCCCGAGTGGGAGGGCCATGTCACGCTCGAGTTTTCAAACACCACACCGCTGCCCGCCAAGATCTACGCAGGCGAGGGCTGCGCGCAGGTGATTTTTCTCGAGTCTGACGAGGTGTGCGATACCTCCTATCGTGACCGGGGAGGGAAATATCAGGGCCAGCAGGGCGTGACGCTGCCGCGCACCTGAGGCGAGGACGGGCCGCGCGCGGGTTGGCCCAGGCGCGCGCTGGCCCGGTGCGGTTGCGGCCTAAGCGTTCTGTGGCGATCGAGCCCGTGCGGGAACGGGTTGTTTGAGCTCCGTATCGTGGCTAAACAGCTGCTCGAGCGCGTGCGCAACGCC
Source organism: Burkholderiaceae bacterium (assembly GCA_023253905.1). The sequence continues at coordinate 15,773 of JALREG010000115.1, read as the reverse complement.
CAGGGTGAAGCGGTCCCCGTGGCTCGGCCCGATCACCTGGATGCCAAACGGCATGCCGGTCGGGTCTAGCCCGCAGGGCAGTGCAGTCACCGGATTTCCTACAACGGTGAGCGCCGAGGTGAGACCAGCCCAGTGCACATAATTGGCCATGGGTGCGCCATCGATTTCGGTCGGGTGGGGCTGGTCAAATGCGAAGGGAAAGACGGTGACGGTTGGCGCGATCAGCACATCGATTTCATCGAACAGGCGCTGAAACGCGCGATAGAGACGCAGCTGATCGCGGTGCGCGATGGCCATGCTTGTGAGGTCCATCTGCTGAGCGGCCAGCATATTGCCGCGCACGTTTGTACCCAACAGCGCTTCATGGCGTTCGAATCGCTCTGAATGCTTGGCGAGCATGTAGGCCCCGCGCAGCAGCCAGAACACATCGAGTGCATCGCCGAGCGGGGGCGTGATCCAGGTCAGGCTCCTGAATGCGGGCGCGAAGCGTTCGACGCGTCTACGGAAGGTTTGCCTCACCGCCTGCGATGTCGGTGCACAGCCCAGATCATCGCTCACCGCCACCCTGAGGCCTGACAGGTCGATCGTGTCCAGCGATACAAACTGCGCGGGGTCGAGCGGGTAGGCCATCGGGTCGTCGCGATTTCGCGTGGCCATGGCCGCCAGCATGAGCGAACAATCGGCCACCGAACGCGCCATCGGGCCTTCCATCTCGAGGAAACTGAGCGCGATATCGCGGGTGATCGAGGGCACGACGCCGGCGCTTGGGCGGTGTGAAACGATGCCATTGAACGCAGCCGGCAGTCGGAGGCTCCCGCCCGTGTCCGAGCCGTGGGCAAGCGGCATCATGTGAGTGGCCAGGGCGATCGCTGAGCCGCCCGACGAGCCGCCGCAGGTTCTGGCGAGATCGAACGGATTGCGCGAGACCCCGAACACCGCGTTATTGGTGTGGGCGCCGGCGCCGAATTCGGGCGTGTTGGTTTTGGCGAGGACAATGCCACCCGCCTCGCGAAGCGCACTCACCACCGGATCATCGGCGACTGGCACATGGTCGCGGTAGAGCAAAGAGCCGTGGGTGGTGCGAATGCCAGCGGTTTCGGCCAGGTCCTTGATGCCGATCGGCAGACCATGCAGGAGGCCCAGTGGGCCGCCCGCCATGACCTGCCGCTCGGCCTGTCGCGCTTCATCCCGCGCCCGCTCATAGGCGGTGGTGACCACCGCATTGACGGCTGGATTCACCGCCTCGATCTGCGCGATGCAGCTCTCCAGCAGTTCAACCGGCGAGAGCGCTTTGCGGCCGATCAGCTGTCGCGCCTCCGTGGCGCTCAGATCGCAGGGACGCGCCACCTTACTCCTTCGGGATCTTTGCGGCAGTGGCCGCGGCCTGCCACCGGGCCATGTCGGCCTGCAGAAACTGCCCGAACTGAGCAGGCGAGTGCGCGGGAACGACTTCGAGTCCTGCCTGCAGCAGGCGCTGCTTCATGGCGGGCGCATTCATGATCGCGCCCAGCTCTTCATTGACCCGCTTGACCACGGCTTCGGGCGTTCGTGCGGGGGCAAGGAGACCCACCCAGCCACCCACCCGGAAGTCGCGTAACTCGGCAATGCCTGACTCGGGCACTGCGGACACTGAGGGCAGACGAACGCTGCGGGCGTCGGCAGCACTGGTGAGCGCGCGGACCTTGCCGTTATCAACAAACGGGGCGGCCGAACTGGGCGAATCAAACATCACCTGAATCTGGCCGCTGATGATGTCGGTGATGGCCTGCACGCTGCCCTTGTAGGGGACCGGCTGAATCTGCAGCCCCGTCATGGACAGAAACACCTCCATGGTGAGGTGCTGGATCGTGCCGCGACCGACATGCGCATAGTTGAGTTTGCCGGGATTGCGTCGCGCGAGATCGATGAACTCGGCGAGCGTCTTGGCGGGCGAGTCGGGCGCCACGAGCAGCAGCATGCCGCCGCTGCCCCCCACCTGAAGGACGGGCTCGAAGTCTTGCAGTGGCCGATACGGCAGATTGGCCACCAGCGCGGTGCTGATCGCAAAAGATGTGGAGGTCATGAGGAGCGTGTGCCCGTCGGGCGCAGACTTGGCCACGAACGACGCGCCGATGGTGCCTGTGGCGCCGGTCTTGTTTTCGACCACCACCGGCTGGCCGAGGCGCCTGGCGAGTTCCTCGCCCAGCGCGCGCGCGGCCACGTCAGACGCATTGCCCGCTGGAAACGGCACGACGAAGGTGATGGGTTTGGTGGGAAAGGCCTGCGCCTGCAGCTCGCCAGCGGGATGGCCGACCAGCGTGGCAGCCAGTGCAGCGAGCGCGGCCGATCGTCCAAGATTTTGCAGAATGCTCATGTCAGGGTTCCTCCTTTGGCCAGTTTGTCATAATCGGTACGAACGTTCCCGAATTCGCTGCGGTCGCTGAAATCGCCTCCCGAACTCGAGACCCGCTGTGCCCTCTGCAGGAGACCGCACGTGTCGCTTCCATCGTCCCCCTCTCGATCGGCTGTTCCAATGACCGCGGCGCAGAAAATGCTCGCGCGGGCAAGTGGCCTCGCGCATGTCGCGCCCGGCGAAGTGGTCTATCCGGTTCCCGAGCTTGTCATCATTCACGACGGTTTTGTCGAGACAGCCTATCGCGAACTCCACGCGCTTGGCTACGGTAGCGTGATCGATCCGCAAAAGGTCGTGTTCGTGACCGATCACGAGGTTGCCTACGGTTCGCAGCGTGCGGTGGAGCGTGGGCGCAACATTCGCGCCATCGCCCGAGCCTGGAACGTAGGTGCCCTGTACGACGCGGGCCGTGGTGGCCATGGCCATATCTTTCCGATCGAGGCCGGGCTGATCCGCCCCGGCATGTTCCTCTTCTGCTACGACATGCACTGCACGAATTTTGGCGCCGCGGGTGCGCTTGCCATGGCGGCTGGAACCGAGGTCACGTCAGTGCTTGCCACCGGAAGCCTCTGGACCACCGTCCCCCACACGCTTCGGATCGATCTGCAGGGCGCGCTTGCGGGCGGGGCCCATCCGCGTGATGTCGGCTTCCTGCTCGCACAGGGCTTTGCCGATGGGCGCTGGGGCGTGCAGTACGACTACCGGGTGGTGGAGTTTGGCGGGCCGGGGCTCGCCTCGCTCGATCTCGCGGCGCGCGTGGCACTCTGCAATTCCATCACCGAAATGGGCGTGGCCAACGTGCTTTTTGACGGTGATCCGCCAGGAATCGATATCAGCGGTGCGCCCGATTTCCGGAGCGACGCCAACGCGCCCTACGAAGCTCGTATCAGTTTCGATCTGTCGGCGGTCAAGCCTCAGGTGGCGTTGCCAGGTGGGCCTGATCGTGCCGAACTGCTGTCGCGTGTGGCCGGTCAGCCGATTGATCACGCCACCATCGGTGCCTGCGGGTCGGGCATGTATGAAGACTTTGCCGCGGCCGCACGGGTTTTGAAGGGTCGCAAAATTGCCGACCATGTTCGAATGTTCGTGGTGCCCGGCACAGCCGCGACCGCCAGCCGGTTGGCCGATGACGGTCTGGCCCAGGTCTTTGTCGACGCAGGCGCCATGCTGCTGCCTCCGGGCTGTGGGCCCTGTGCGGGCGGCATGATGGCGCCGCTTGGGCCGGGTGAGGTGTCGGTGGCGACCGCGGCCACCAACCATGCCGGACGCTTCGGCGCGCATGACGGTGAAATTTATCTTGCCTCGCCCGTCACCGTAGCCGCCTCGGCAGTGGCAGGTTGTCTTGCTGACCCTCGCGAACTCGAACCACTGGTTGCATCAGGAGCCTCGCAATGACGCCCTCCCTCATCCGGCGCGGTCGCGCGCATGTGTTTGGTGACAGCATCCCCCTTGATGAAGGCGTGATGGCCTTCAAGTACGCGATCGGTCGCATCACCGATCCGGCTGAATTGATCCCCCACCTGTTTGAGCCGATCGATCCCGGATTCGCCAGCCGCGTCGCGCGCGGTGATCTGGTGGTGGCCGGCGCCGACTTCGGTTGCGGTAAGCCCCACATACAAGGCTTCATTGCCATGGCGGCACTTGGCATGGGTGTGGTGTGCGGGTCCATGCCCTACAAGGCAATGCGGGGCGCCATCTCCAAGGGCCTGCCGGTGCTTACCGGGGGCGGCGAGCCTGCTGATTGGGTCTCAAATGGTGATGAGATCGAGGTGGATTTCGCAACCGGCAAGGCTCGCAACCTCACTCGCAACACCTCGGTGCAGTTGCCGCCCATGGCGCCAGTGCTTCAGCCCATCATTGCGCAGGGTGGCGCCAACGGACAGCTTGCGGGCTGGCTGAACGAGCACCCGGCGCAGCGTGTCGCCGCGGGTGCTGCGAGTGTGCTTGGAAACGGCATCCCGGTACGCGTTTTATCACGGCGGGTGGCTCAATCAGCGTGAAGGAGGGATCAGTGATGGCGCGAATCTCGGGGCGTTCGGCGTTTCTGGCGCTGCTTCAGGACGAAGGCATTACACATCTGTTTGGCAATCCGGGCACCACCGAATTGCCGATCATGCACGCCCTTGCCGAGCATCCTTCGCTCACCTATGTCATGGCGATGCAGGAGAGCGTCGTGGTCTCCATGGCGGATGGATTCAGCCGCGCGTCGGGACAGCTGGTGGCGGCCAATGTGCATGTGGCGCCCGGTCTGGGCAATGCGATGGGGGCGCTCTTCGGGGCCAAGTTCACCCGTACGCCCATGATCCTCACTGCGGGTCAGCAGGAGCAGGGCCATGGGCTGCGCGAGCCCCTTCTTTACGATTCGCTGGTGCGCATGGCTGAGCCGCTCGTGAAGTGGGCCATCGAAGTGACCCGCCTGGAAGATCTGCCGCGCATCGTTCGGCGGGCGGCCAAGATCGCGCGAACACCGCCCATGGGCCCGGTCTTCATCTCCTTGCCGGGTGACATCCTCAATGCCGAGGCCGAGCTCGATCTGGGGGCGCGCACCGACATTGATTCTGCAGTGCGGCCGAACGACAACGCGCTGATGCGGCTTGCGCAGCGAATCCTCGCGGCCAAGCGACCGGTCATGATTGTTGGCGATGAAATCGTCTCAAGCAATGCGCTCGTGGAAGCCGCTGAGTTCGCGCAGACGATCGGCTGCCCGGTGCTCCAGCAGACCATTCCGTTCGGCGCGCATTTTCCGTCGGAGCATTCGTGCTTCATCGGTGCCCTGTCGCGCAGTCAGCCCAAGGTCAGGCAGGTGCTGTCGGCCTATGATCTGCTGATTGCCTTTGGCACCGATCCGCTCCGGATGTCGGTGGACAGCCCGGTGGATCCGCTGCCCGACGGCATGCCCATCGTTCAGGTGGGCCTCATTGATTGGGATATCGGCAAAAATTACCCGGTCGAAATCGCCATCCGCGCCGATGTGCGCGAAACCTTTTCAGCGCTCACGTCGCTCCTGAAGGAGGCGGGGGGGACGACGCTCGCCGACACTGCTGCGCGCCGCATTGAAGCGATCAAGACCGACAACTGGAGTGCCCGCCGGCGCGCGCTGGTTCAGACAATCGAGGCGAAGGCCGCGCAGACGCCGATCGATCCCGATTGGCTGCTATTGAAGACGGTTGAGGCGCTACCCAAGAACGCGATTTTTGTGGAGGAAGCGCTCACCGCGGCGCCGCTGGTGCCCGCGCTTCTACCCTATCGTGATCGCTACGGATTTCACGGGCTCGCTTCAGGCGGGATCGGCTGGGGACTGCCGGGTGCGGTCGGCGCGAGCCTGGCCAACCCCGACAGGCCGGTGGTGTGTTTCACCGGTGATGGCAGCGCCATGTACACGATTCAGGCGCTTTGGACCGCCGCGCATCATCGGCTGCCGGTGAATGTGGTGCTCATCAACAATGGCGGCTATCGCATCATCAAGCAGCGACTGTTGTCGTTTCACGGCAGCCGCGAGTTCGTAGGCATGGACTTCACCGATCCGTCGGTCGATTTTGTGGGGCTCGCCCGATCGCTGGGGCTCGAGGCGATCCGGGTGACCGATCCCGCCGCGCTCGAGGAGACGCTGCAATCGGCGTTTGCGCGGCCGGGGACCAAGCTGATCGAGGTGATGGTGGAAGGCAGCGTGTGAAAGCGAGGGCTGGCCGATGCGTGAATCCGTCTTACGCCTGATCCAGCCGGAATACCGCAGCGGGTTCGATACTGCGGTCTGCCAGTGAGCCCAGTCGCGCGATCATGCGCTTGACGCGAGGCGCTGCCTGCAACACGAGCGCGCGTTGCGCGGGGGTGAGTCTGAGATCGGCGTGAGCCATGCATGCATCGGCCCAGGCAATGGTCGGTGCGTCGATGGCTTCTGCGGGCTCGGGCGGCGCGAGCGTGACGGGCCCAGGGCTCGCGGGGTCTGAGGGATGGCGCTGGTGCCAGTCGGTGACTCGCTGAAAGGCATCGCCGATTCGCAGTACGGTGGCATCGTCCCAGGCGCGGCCCGCGATCTGCATCGAGGTGGGTAAGCCGTTGGTGGCGAAGCCATTGCACACCGATAGCGTGGGGAAACCCGTCACTGAAAAAGGCGCAAGCAGATTGGGCTTGTCGCTCCAGAGCCCGTAGAGAAAACCGTGCGTTTCGCGCGCGTCAAAGCGCGGGGCGGGGCCCGAGCCGACCGTGACCAGCGCATCAACTGATTGCAGCACGCGGGCCATCTGCTCAACCAGCATTCGCCGTTTGCGGTGGGCCTGGGACTGTGCGAAGGCAGGTACTAGACAGCCCGGCAGCACGCGGCCGAGGAAGTCCTGCCCGAACCGGCCCGCATCCTCGCGCAGGACCGAGTGATAAATGGCGAACGCTTCCGCTTCCTGGATCAGCACCCGGACATCGCCGTAGTCCATCATGGGGGAAAGCGTGACGGGTTCGATGCGGGCCCCCAGACTGCTGAAGACGTCGAGTGCGCGGGCCAGTGCTGCAGCCGCCTCCGGGTGGGCCCGCAGGTCGGACTCGAAAAAGTGGCGTGGAACGCCAATGCGAATATCTTTCAGATGCCCCACCAGCGCCGCGGCGAAATCGACGTCGGGCGCACGCGCGCTGGCGGGATCGCCCGGATCATGTCCGGCGATGGCTTGCAGCAGGAGGGCGCAGTCGTGTGCGCTGCGCGCCATGGGGCCTGCCGTATCGAGGGCCGGTGAAAGCGCATAGATGCCAGATCGGCTGACGCGACCGTAGGTGGGTTTCAGTCCCGTGACACCGCACAGTCCCGCCGGAATCCGGATCGAACCACCCGTGTCGGTCCCCAGCGCGGCGGGGGCGAGGCCGCCCGCGAGCGCTGCGCCGGAACCGCTGCTTGAGCCGCCACTGAAGTGCGCCAGATTCCAAGGATTTCGCGCGGGCGGCCAGGGCAGATCCGTGGAGGGGCCGCCGTGTGCGAATTCATGCGTGGCCGTCTTTCCCAGCAGCACCGCTCCCGCCTGTCGGAGCCTGCTCACGATGGTGGCATCGGCCGCGGGCTGATGCCCGATCAGGAGCCGGGAGTGCGCCGTGGTGGGCATGTCGGCGGTGGCAATGATGTCCTTGATCGCGCAGGGAACGCCATGGAGCGGCCCCAGGTCGTGACCGGCCGCCAGCTGATCCTCGGCCGCCTGCGCGCGGGCGAGCGCCGAATCGGCTGCGACATGGAGGAATGCGTCGATCGGCTGACCAGTGCCTTCGATGCGTTCGAGAAGCGCTCGCGTCCAGTCAACCGGCGAGAGTTCACGCGCACGGATGAGCGCTGCACCCTCGGCGACGCCAAGCCAGGCGATTGTTGAAGGAGAGCGGGTATCAGTGCTCATGGGGAAAAGGTTCCTGGTCGTCCCCAGCCGCCGGCGAGATTTTTCAGCAGCTGGTTGGTGGCGGTCAGCCTGCGGCTTCGCGCATCAAGCAGGCTTCGTTCGACGGACAAAGCGGTGGTCTGCGCCGCCACCACGTTCAGATAGCTGACAGTGCCTGCGCGATATTGGTTGAGCGTGAGTTCGAGCGCGCGGCGTGCCTCGATCAGCGATTCAGCGAGGAGCTCGGTCTGTCGCCTGAGCGCAGCGTTGAGTGCAAGGTTGTCCTCCACCTCCTGCATGGCCGAGAGCACGGTCTGCCGATATTGGGCGGAGGCCTGCTCGAGCGTGGCGCGTGCGCTATCGACCGCCGCTCTGCGTGCACCGCCATCGAAGGCGGCGAGGGCGAGGCTGGGGCCGATCGTCCATGCGAGGGGGGGTACAGCGATCAGGTCAGCAAGCGTGCTCGCGCGCAGACTGCTGCTCGCCCCCAGCGTGAGGGTCGGAAAAAAAGCGGTGGCCGTGACGCCCACCTGCGCGGCCGCTGCCACGGCGCGCTTTTCGGCCGCGGCAATGTCAGGGCGACGGCGCAGCAACTCGGCCGGCAGCTGCAGCGGCACCTCGGGCGGCTCAGGCAGGCCCCGGGCGGCGCTCACGCTGCCTGCGGCGGGCATCTCACCCACCAGCACTGCGAGCGCGTTCTCCAGCAACGCGCGGCTGCCTGACAGTTCTGCGACCTGCGCCTGGGCGCTCTTCAGCTGCGTCTGGGCCTGAGCAACGTCGGTGGCCGGCACAATCCCCACTCGATAGCGATCCTGGGTCATCTGAAGTGAGCGCTGGTAGGCCTGGACTGTATCGTCGAAAAGCGCTGACTGCGTCTGCACGGCGCGAAGCGAGAGCCAGGTTTGTGTGAGGGTGGCCTGTAGCGACAGCCGGAGCGCCTCGAGATCGAATTCGTTTGCTTCCAGCCGAGCCCGTGCGACGTCCACCTGCTGGCTCAGTCGGCCAAAAAGATCCAGCTCCCAGTTGACCGACAAGGAGGGGCCGACTGAGGTGGTGCTGCTGTCGTTGCGGGTGGCGGAGAGGCCGACGCCCGCACCGGGGTAGAGCGCTGCCCGGCTGGCATCGATGGCGGCCTGCGCGATCCGGACCTGGGCGACGCTGGCAGCCAGATTCTGGTTACCGTCGGGGAGTCGCTGCTGGAGCGCGTTGAGCGCATCGTCTCCGTAGAGGGTCCACCAGTTGCGCGCAACGGCGACACGCTCCGCCGCAGGCTTGAGTAGTGCTGCATGCCGGAAATCTGCAGGCAATTCACGAAGCGGTTGCGGGGCGCTGAGGGGCGGGGGCGTGGTGAGCCCGCAGCCTGCCAGGCAACTCAGGGCGAGCAGGACTAACGCCCCGCGCGTCACGCGCAGACGACGGGTGACTGTCACCTGAAACACGCGGTGGTGGATCGTGTGATCACAGCGCATGAGGCTTCTCCGCCGCGCCGGGCTCCGGGACACGAGGGCGGGCGCGCGGCCGCATGGCCGCCATGCGTGCGGCCATGTGTGCGGCAAAGCGGCCGGCAGCGATACGCAGCCGATCGATGCCCACGTACACCACGGGCGTGGTGTAGAGCGTGAGCACCTGGCTCAGCACCAGCCCACCCAGCACTGAAATGCCCAGCGGCTGCCTGAGTTCCGCACCGTCGCCCGTGCCGATGGCGAGCGGAATAGCGCCGCAAAGCGCGGCTGCCGTGGTCATCATGATGGGCCGCAGTCGTGTGCGGGCGGCCGCATACATGGCGGCGCCTGGGCCCAGGTGCGAGCGGCGCTGCCGCGAGATGGCGAAGTCGATCATGATGATGGCGTTTTTCTTCACGATGCCGATCAGCAGAATGACGCCGATCAGCGCGATCACAGAGAACTCGGTATTGAACCATTTCAGGGCAAGCAGCGCGCCCACACCAGCCGAGGGGAGCGTCGAGAGGATCGTGATCGGATGGATGAAGCTTTCATACAGAATGCCGAGCACCAGATAGATGGCGATGATCGCGGCCAGAATCAGCACCGGCTGATTGTCGAGCGATTGGGCAAACGCACGTGCGGTCCCCTGCAGGGTGCCGCGGATCGAAGCGGGTGCGCCCAGGGTGAGCATGGCGTCGCGAATCGCTTCATTCGCCTGCGACAGCGACACCCCCGGTGCGAGATTGAAGCTGATGGTTGATGCCGGCGTACCCGACTGATGCGACACCGACAGCGGTGCGGCCGATTCCTCGATCCGGGCGAAATCGGTGAGCGGGATCCGCTCGCCGGTGCTCGAAATGAAGATCAGCGACTTGAGGGTCTCCGGGCTCTGCGTAAATTCAGGCGCAAGTTCCAGCACCACGCGGTACTGATTGAGCGGGTTGTAGATCACACCCACCTGGCGCTGACCGAAGGCATTGTTAAGCGTGGCATCGATTGCGCGAACCGATAGACCCAGCCGTGCGATCGCATCGCGATCGAGTACCAGCGCGGTCTGTCGGCCCCGGTCCTGTACGTCGCTGTCAATATCCACCAGCTCAGGTAGCCGGCCGAAGGCGCGGCGCACCCGGGGCTCCCACTCGCGAAGCTCCTCGAGCTCATCGGCCTGTAGCGTGAACTGATACTGGGAGCTTGCCTGGCGGCCGCCCACTCTGATGTCCTGAACCGGCACCATGAAAAGCGTGGCACCGGGTTCGCGAGCCAGGCGCCCACGAAGCCTCGCCACGACGCGGTCGGCCGACACCTGACGCTCGGCGAGCGGTTTCAGGGCAATGAACATCTGCGCCGAGTTGCGTGTGCCACCGCCTGTGAAACCTGTGACCGACTCCACCGCCGGGTCGGCGCGGACAATCTCGATGAAGCGATCAAGCCGGCTCTGCATGGCCTGAAACGAGGAGGCCTGGTCGGCGCGGATAAAGCCAACGATCCGGCCGGTGTCCTGCTGCGGGAAGAAGCCCTTGGAGATGGTGGAGTAGAGGTGAATGTTGAAAGCGATGACGCCCACGAGCGCGGCGAGCACCAGGGGTTGGTAGCGCAGCGCCCAGGCAAGCGACCGGTGATAGCCCCGCACGGCGAGCGTCACCGGCAGACGCAGCCAGCGCGCGAGCCGACCCCGCGGGCGCCGGGGAGGGCGGGGCTTGAGCAGGATCGCGCACATCATGGGTGTGGTGCTGAGCGAGATCAGCATCGACACGAAGATGGCCGCCGTCATCACGATTGCGAATTCGCGAAACAGCCGGCCGATGATGCCGCCCATCAGCAAAATAGGAATGAAGACCGCGACCAGCGAGACGCTGATCGATACCACGGTAAAAGCCACCTCCCTCACGCCCACGAGGCTTGCCTCGAGCACGCTACGGCCCCGCTCGATTTGCCGGGCGATGTTCTCGAGCACCACGATGGCGTCATCCACCACAAAGCCGGTGGCCACGATCAGTGCCATCAGCGAGATGTTGTTGAGGCTGAGCCCTGCCCACTGCATGATCACGAAGGTGCCAGCGAGCGATACCGGGACCGCGATGCTGGGAATGATCGTTGCGCGGAGGCTTCTCAGGAACAGAAACACCACCACGAACACCAGTGCGATCGAAATCATCAGGGTGCGCTGCATCTCGCGAAGCGAGGCGCGGATGGTGGGCGAACGATCGGAGACCACCTTGAGGTCGATCGCGGCAGGGATCGAGGCCTGTAGCCACGGAATCAACGCGCGCACCCGATCCACCGCCTCGATGATGTTGGCATCGGGCTGCTTGTAGAGCATGAGCACCACGGCGGGTCGGCCATCGGCCACACCGTAGTTGCGCAGGTCCTGCACCGAGTCGGTGACGCCTGCCACATCCTGGAGGCGTACAGCGTTACCGCCCCGCCAGCGCACGATCAGCGGCGCATAGTCGGCTGCGGTCTTGGCCTGATCGTTGGCGTCGACCTGCCACTGGCGAGTGGCATCCTCGATCATCCCTTTGGGACGGTTGCCATTGGCGGCGATCACCGTCAGCCGGATGTCCTCAAGCGATAGGCCGGTGGCAGCCAGGCGGTTGGGGTCCGCCTGGATGCGCACTGCCGGCAGCGCACCACCCCCGATCACCACATTGCCGATACCGTCGACCTGGGCGAGACGCTGCGCGAGTACCGTGGATGCCGCGTCATACATCTGCCCGCGCGACAGGGTGGCCGAGGTGAGCGCGAGAATCATGATCGGCGCATCTGCCGGGTTGACCTTCCGGTAAGACGGATTCGACGGCATATCGGTGGGGAGCAGCGTGCGCGCGGCGTTGATCGCCGCCTGGACCTCGCGTGCGGCGGCGTTGATATCGCGCTTGAGTTCGAACTGCACCGTCACTCGGGTGCTGCCCAGGGAGGAACTTGAGGTGATTTCGGTGACACCGGCAATCGCACCCAGCGTGCGCTCAAGGGGCGCGGCCACGCTCTTCGCCATGGTCTCGGGGCTTGCGCCAGGCAGGGATGCAGAGACCGAGATGGTGGGAAAGTCCACTCGCGGTAGTGGCGCGATGGGTAGTGACAACCAGGCCAGCCATCCAGCCAGCGCAATGCCGATAGTGAGCAGCGTGGTGGCCACCGGTCGATGAATGAAGAGCGCGAACGGATTGGCGGGGGACGACATGGTCAACCCTGCGCCTTGTCAGGGGTGGCGCCGGGCGCTGCGATTGAGGCAAACGCGAGATAGATGACCGGCGTGGTGAAGAGCGTCAGAAGCTGGCTCACGATCAGGCCGCCCACCATGGCGACGCCCAGCGGGTGACGCAGTTCGCTGCCCCAGCCGTCGCCCAGCATGAGCGGGAGCGCGCCAAGGAGTGCTGCCAGCGTGGTCATGAGAATGGGCCGAAAGCGCAGCAGACACGCCTGGCGGATCGCATCGTGCGGCGACAGCCCCTCCTCGCGCTCTGCCTCCAGCGCGAAGTCGATCATCATGATCGCGTTTTTCTTGACGATACCGATCAGCAGAATGATGCCGATCACCGCGATGATGTCCAGGTCGAGTCGGGCCATGAGCAGCGCTGCGAGTGCGCCCAGCGCAGCCGAAGGCAGGGTCGACAGAATCGTTACCGGATGAATGAAACTCTCGTAGAGCACACCGAGCACGATGTACATCGTGATGATCGCGGCGAGAATCAGCCACAGCGTGTCGGAGAGCGATGCCTGGAAGGCAAGTGCGGCGCCCTGGAAACCGGTTTCAATGCTGGCTGGTAATTCTGCACGGGCGATCTCCTCGCGAATCGCGCCCACTGCTGCGCCGAGCGAGACCCCCGGCGCTGTATTGAATGACACGGTCACGGCGGGGAACTGGCCGACATGGTTGATCGCGAGCAGCCCCGGGCGCTCGACGATTCGGGCGACCGCCGACAGCGGCACGGGCGCGCCGGCGGTGGACGCAACCTGGAGCTGCGAAAGCGCTTCGAGTCCCACACGATGACGCGGCGCCACCTCGATCACGACGCGATACTGATTCGACTGCGTGAACATGGTGGAGATCAGGCGCTGACCGAAGGCGTTATAAAGCGCGCTATCGATGCCTGCCACGCTCACTCCGAGACGAGAGGCGGCAGCCCGGTCAATCTCCACATAAGCGCGCAGGCCCCGGTCCAGCAGGTCGGTGGCGACATCGGCGAGTTCGCGACGCGCCTGAAGACGTTCGAGGACTTTTTGCGCGCCGGCGCGAAGCGCCGAGTCATCGGGCGAGGACATCAGCAACTGGTATTGGGTACGTGATACCCGCTCTTCAGTTGTCAGGTCCTGAACCGGCTGAAGATAAAGCGTTACGCCAGCGACTGCACGGCTCGCGTCCGTGATCCGTCGGATGATGTCGCCCACCGAGGCGTCGCTCCGGTCTTGCCTCGGCTTGAGGCTGATCAGCATCCGGCCGGTGTTGAGTGTGGCGTTGGCACCGTCGATACCTATGAACGACGACAGGCTTTGAACGGCCGGGTCGGCGAGCACGATCTCGGCGAGTTGCTGCTGACGCTCGGCCATGGCTGCAAACGATGTAGCCTGTGTGGCCTCTGTCGTGGCCTGCAGGAGGCCGGTGTCCTGCACCGGGAAAAAGCCCTTGGGTACCGCAAAATACAGCGCACCCGTGGCGGCTACGGTCGCCACAAAAACAGCGAGCGTAAGGGTGCGGTGCGCGAGCACACGGTCAAGCAGACGACCGTAGCCGGCAATCAGTGCGTCGAAGAATCGTCCGGTGACCCGGTAAAGCGCGCTGTGGTCGCTTTCGTGGCTGGCACGCAGGAGCCGCGCGCAGAGCATGGGCGTGAGGGTGAGCGATACCACTGCCGAAATGAGAATGGCGACTGCGAGCGTGATCGCAAATTCATGGAACAGTCGGCCCACCACATCACCCATGAAGAGGAGTGGGATCAGTACGGCGATGAGGGACACGGTGAGCGAAATGATGGTGAAGCCGATCTCGCGCGCGCCCTGAAGCGCGGCCGCAAGCGGCGCCATGCCGCGTTCCACATGGCGTGCGATGTTTTCGATCATGACGATGGCATCGTCGACCACGAACCCCGTTGCGATGGTGAGCGCCATCAGGGTAAGCGTATTGACCGAAAAGCCGGTGAGATGCATGACTGCGAAGGTGCCAACCAGAGATAGCGGCACCGCCACGCTCGGAATCATGGTGGCGGTCGCACTGCGCAGGAAAACGAAGATCACGGCGACCACCAGCCCAACGGCAAGCAGCAACTCGCCCAGCGTGTCGCGCACCGAAGCACGAATCGTGACGGTGCGGTCGGTGAGAATCTGCAGATCGGTGGAAGCGGGGAGCGTGGATTGCAGTCGGGGCAGAAGCGCGCGAACCCGGTCAACGGTCTCAATCACATTCGCGCCCGGCTGGCGATGAATATTGAGAATCACCGCTGGGGTGCGGTCGGCCCATGCCGCCAGCCGGATGTTCTCTGCGTCTTCCACCACATCGGCAACATCGCCCAGTCGTAGCGCATTGCCGTTTCGCCAGGCGAGGATCAGTCTTGAGTATTCCGGTGCTGAACGGATCTGATCGTTCGCGTCGATGGTGGAGGCCTGGGCAGGGCCGTCGAAGCTTCCCTTGGGCTGGTTGACATTGGCCGCCGCAATCGCAGCACGAATATCATCCGACGACAGTTTTGCCGCGGCGAGCGCATTCGGATTGATCTGGATTCGAATGGCAGGCCGCAGGCCCCCGGAAATCGATACCACGCCCACCCCCGCCACCTGCGACAGCTTGGGCGCAAGCCGGTTTTCCACCAGATCGTTGAGTCGGATGGGTGCGAGGGACGGCGAACTGAGCGCAAGCGTCAGGATGGGTGCGTCGGCCGGATTGAACTTGCGGTAAATCGGCGGCATGGGCAGATCGGTGGGGAGCAGGTTGCTCGCAGCGTTGATCGCCGCCTGCACCTGCTGCTCAGCCACTTCGAGCGGCAGGTTGAGCAGGAACCGGAGCGTGATAACCGAGGCCCCGCCCGAACTGATGGATGACATCTGGGAAACTTCTCCAGAATCTGGAGATGGTGCATCCACCAAACTTACACTTGATGCTCTTGAAGCAATTTACAATGCAATGCCTCGTAAATTCAAGGCTCGCCGTCAGGACTTGAAGTTCTACATGAACTCCAAGCACCTACAAGAGTTGCTACAAGATCTCCGCAATATGTCTTCAGTTCCAGAAGCAGTTGCACAGCGTGTAATTGATGGTCAGCTTCCACAAATTGGTGGACCAGCTGGTGCTCAATACTTGGTATTCGGTCTTCCAGTATTGGAAGTTCCATTGTACCCAGACAACTTCGTTGATCTAACAGTTCCGTCAAACAGAATCTGGGGCTTCCAGAGAGATGTTACGGTACATCGTGAATTTAAGCCAAAGAAAGATACTGTTGAATATACAGTATTTGTTCGCATGGGCGTTGCACTTGAAGAGAAATCTGCAATTGCATACGGCGTTCCTGCTGCTTAATTCAATTGACTTAAGAGAGGCTGTAGAAATACAGCCTCTCTTTTCTTATTTTGTTTCAATTTGTAGTACAATTAGGTAGGAGGAAA
>JALREG010000063.1 GCA_023253905.1 Burkholderiaceae bacterium | reverse complement strand
TTTAATTCTATTTGTATTTGTGTTTCTGTTTTCTTTTCTAAGAAGCTGCCTAAATGCCCTGTAGGTTTATCTGAACCAAAGTTACTATGGATTACTGTTATAATGTGGCAATTTAATTCCTTTGTCCACTTCATTAGCTTTTGTACTACTGCATTACTTTCTTCAATGTTATTTACATCGCTACATAAATCAGCAACACCGTCAATAATAACAAGGCCTATGTCTTGCCCTTCTAACTTATTGTACAGATAGTATTCTATAAACTGAATGCGTTCTTTAAAGTCAAGTTGTCTTAATGCAAAAGTATGGTATTTATTATTGTCAATTTGTGCCATATCAATTGGCCTGCGGAATACCATTTGTGCGTGAAAGTTACCTTGCTCAGTATCAAAATGGATTAAGTGTTTGCCATTACTATAACCACGTAAATCACCTCCAAAGGTTTCTATTTGCCCTTTCATATAAACTGCAGAAAGTAATGAAATAAAGAATGTTTTTTTGCTTTTTGGTGGGGCCTGAACAAAACTGAAGTTTCCGTATGTACCTAATGGTAATGGGAATTCTTTTAGTCCATCTCTGGTTTCGTATGTTTTAGTTCCTAAAGATAAAGCTGGTTCAGGGTGTTCTATTTTTTGTGTTGGGTCTATTCTTAATTCATCTTCATAACACTCCATTAGGAGTTGTATTGCATCTTTATCTAATTCCTTCATCTGTCTGCAGTATTGGCTCGGCGGGTCCGAGGACAACATGGAAGGACTCGCGGCGAGCCTCATCAATCGCTATGCGAGCGGGCCGCGTGAAGGGATGCGAGGCCGTATCGAGGCGGCCGATCCGGTGGAGTATCCCGAGGTCGGTGTCTATCATCCGCGCATGTCGGGACGCATCAGTGATGACGCGCGTCGGCTGCCGAGCGCGCCCGATCCCGCACCGCGCGGCACGGTGGGCGTGCTGATGCTTCGCTCCTATCTTCTGGCGGGTAATGCTGCGCACTACGATGGCGTGATCAACGCGCTCGAGGCACGGGGGCTCGCAGTCATTCCCGCCTTTGCAACCGGACTCGATTCGCGACCCGCGGTCAACACCTTCTTTCGCCGCAACGGCCAGCCAGCGGTGGATGCGATCGTGTCGCTCACCGGGTTCTCGCTGGTCGGTGGGCCGGCCTACAACGATTCCCAGGCCGCCGAGGCCATGCTCGCTGATCTCGATGTGCCCTACCTGGCCGCGCATCCGGTTGAGTTTCAGACGCTTGCCGAATGGGGTGGATCCGACCGAGGTCTGCTGCCGGTGGAATCCACCATCATGGTGGCCATTCCTGAGCTCGATGGCGCCACCTCTCCGATTGTCTTCGGGGGACGACCTGGCGCACCCGGCGCGGTGTGCGCGGGCTGCGACCGCAGTTGCCGCTTCGATGACCTTCGCAGCAGCCAGGACATGGTGTCGTGCCCGGAGCGCGCTGACATGCTGGCTGCGCGGGTGGCACGGCTGGTCGCGCTGCGGAGGAAGCCCGCAACCGATCGTCGCGTGGCGATGGTGCTGTTCAACTTCCCACCCAATGGCGGCGCCGTCGGGAGTGCCGCGCATCTGTCGGTCTTCGAATCAGTGCATGGCACGCTGGCCGCCATGCAGAAGGCGGGCTATCGGCTGACCCTGCCTGAATCACCCGAAGCGCTGCGTACTGCGCTCCTCGGCGGCAATGCCTCGCGGCACGGTACCGATGCCAATGTCCTTGCGACCGTGCCGGTGGCCGATCATGTGCGCCAGGAGCGCTGGCTAAACGATATTGAAAAATGCTGGGGGCCCGCCCCCGGGCGCGTCCTGACCAACGGGCGCGAACTGTTCGTTCTGGGCCTTGACCTGGGCGAGGTTGTAATCGCAGTGCAGCCGGGGTTTGGTTACGAGGGCGACCCGATGCGGCTCCTGTTTGAAAAAGGCCTGGCGCCCACACACGCCTTCTGCGCCTTCTATCGCTGGCTGCGTGAACAGTTCAGAGCCGATGCCCTGGTGCACTTCGGCACCCATGGCGCGCTTGAATTCATGCCAGGCAAGCAGGTGGGGGCATCGGGGGCGTGCTGGCCCGATCGCCTGATTGCCGACCTCCCGAATTTCTACCTTTACGCAAGCAACAACCCGTCCGAGGGCACGATCGCCAAACGGCGCTCGGCCGCCACGCTGGTGAGCTACATGACACCGCCCGTCGCAGAGGCGGGGCTCTACGCGGGGCTGCGCGAACTGCGTCAATCCATTGACCGTTGGCGCGCCACACCGATCGAATTACCGCAGTCGGTGCCGGCTGTCGAGTCCGAACACGCCGGCCTCCTCGCGCTGATCGAGGAGCAGGCGCTGGCGGTAGAACTCGATACCGCTCTCCTCAAGGGGTCCGCCGTGATGGCTGGCCAGCGCGTCACGCTTGCCGAATACGACCGCGCGGTGCTGGCCTTGCTCAGGTCGCTCGAGGAGATGGAGCGCACGCTCATTCCTTGCGGTCTGCATGTGTTCGGCGAGCCGTTTTCTCGCGAGGCGCGTCGCGACATTCTGGTGGCGATGTCGCAGGCGCATCAGCCGATGAGTGGCGAGCCGGTAGCGCATGAGCGTGTGCTTGCTGCCGTCGATGCGTTGATCGACGCAGCCTCAGAATCGCAAGCCGAGGCGCGCGCGCGGTCTGCGCTGGGGCCGGGCGAGGCCGCGCAGGCGCTGGCTGCGGTGCTCGCACGCGCCAACGCGCAGATGCAGACCAATCATGAAATCGAATCGCTGCTCCGCGCGCTTGAAGGCCGGTTCATTCGGCCCGCGCCTGGCGGGGATGTGCTGCGAACGCCCGAAACCATGCCTACGGGCCGAAATCTCCACGGTTTTGATCCGTTTCGCATGCCCAGCCGTTTTGCGGTGATCGATGGTGCGCGTCAGGCCGAGCGCCTGCTTGCGCGGCATGCCGAAGAGGGGCACAGCCTGCCCGAAACGGTAGCCATGGTGCTGTGGGGAACCGACAATCTCAAGACTGAGGGCGGACCCATCGGTCAGGTGCTGGCGCTTCTGGGCGCTGCGCCACGCTTTGATTCGTTCGGACGCCTGGCGGGCGCCACTCTCACGCCACTGGCCGAACTCGGCCGGCCGCGAATCGATGTGGTGGTGACGCTCTCGGGTATCTTCCGCGATCTGCTACCGCTACAGATTCGCATGCTGGCGGAAGCCACGTTTCTTGCAGCCTCGGCCGACGAACCGCCCGAACTCAATTTTGTTCGTCGCCATGCGCTCGCCTACATGGCCGAGCATGGCTGCGATCTCGAGACCGCTTCGCTTCGGGTGTTTGGTAACGCCGATGGCGCCTACGGTGCCCACGTGAATCAGATGATCGAGCAGGGCGCTTGGCAGGACGAAGACGAACTCGCCGAGGCCTACACCCGCCGCAAGGGCTTTGCCTACGGCCGCGCCGGCAAGCCCCTGCAGCAGCCGGCGCTCCTTCAGTCGGTGCTGCAGGACGTGGGTCTTGCCTATCAGAACCTTGACTCCATCGAAGTGGGCGTCACCACAGTCGATACCTACTTCGACACGCTGGGTGGTGTGACCCGCGCGGTGCGGCGGGCGCAGTCCCAGAAGTCAGCAGCGGGCTCTTCACCGACCCCAGGCACCACTTCAGCCGAGCTTCCCGTCTATATCGGTGACCAGACCACCGGCGCCGGGCGCGTGCGCACGCTCTCCGAGCAGGTGGCGCTCGAAACCCGCACCCGCGTGCTCAACCCCAAGTGGTACGAAGGCATGCTGGCCCACGGCTATGAAGGCGTGCGGCAGATCGAAGCGCATCTCACCAACACCATGGGCTGGTCGGCCACTACGGGCCAGGTCCAGCCCTGGGTTTATCAGCAACTCACCCGCACGTTCATGCTCGACCCGGCGATGCGCGACCGGCTTGCGCAACTCAACCCCGCAGCGTCAGCCAAAGTGGCCAATCGCCTGCTCGAGGCCTCTGAACGCCAGTACTGGACCCCTGATGCCGAACTCCTTGAGGCACTGCGTCGGGCGGGCGAAGAATTCGAAGACCGAATTGAAGGCGTAGCAACAGGAGCAGCACCATGAATGTCGCAACCGTTCCCGTCACCGAAATACGGCGCAGCCGACCTGTGCCGCCTGACGGCGAGGGAAGCCTTCAGGTTCAACTCGACCCGTCCATGAAGATCGGCAATGCCAAGGTCTTCGCCGTGTATGGCAAGGGTGGTATCGGCAAGAGCACCACCTCGTCAAACCTGTCGGTGGCATTTTCCAAATTGGGTAAGCGCGTGCTGCAGATTGGCTGCGACCCCAAGCACGACTCCACCTTCACGCTCACCAAGCGGCTGGTGCCCACCGTGATCGACGTGCTGGAAACCGTCGATTTCCACCCTGAGGAGCTGCGCGTCGAAGACTTCGTCTACGAGGGCTACAACGGTGTGATGTGCGTCGAAGCGGGCGGGCCGCCTGCCGGCACCGGCTGCGGCGGCTATGTGGTGGGCCAGACGGTAAAGCTCCTGAAGGAGCACCACCTGCTCGATGAAACCGATGTGGTGATCTTCGATGTGCTGGGCGATGTGGTGTGCGGCGGATTTGCAGCGCCGCTTCAGCATGCCGAGCGAGCGCTCATTGTGGCGGCCAACGATTTTGATTCGATCTTTGCCATGAACCGGATTGTTCAGGCGATCAGCGCGAAGGCGAAGAACTACCGCGTGCGACTGGGGGGCGTGATCGCCAATCGCAGCGCGCAGACCGATCAGATTGACCGCTTTGCCGATCGCGTGGGTCTGAACCGTCTCGCCCACTTCCCAGACCTTGACGTGATTCGCCGCAGCCGCCTGAAGAAATCCACGCTGTTCGAGATGGATTCTTCACCGGAACTTGATGCGGTTCAGCAGGAATACCTGCGGCTTGCCGCGAGTCTGTGGGCGGGGACGCCAGGGAGTGCACCGGCTTCGCTCAAAGACCGCGAGATTTTTGATCTGCTGGGGTTTGATTGATGGGACAAACCAGCTATATCGAGCGCCGCGGTCAGATCGAGGCGTACTTCGACCGCACCGCTGCTGAGGCCTGGGCGCGCCTTACCTCCGACGCCCCGGTAAGCGGCGTTCGCGCCACGGTGCGTGCAGGCCGTGAGCACATGCGTCGACTGCTGGTTGACTGGGTGTCCCGCCCCGATCCGGCCCAGCCACCTTCCGGTTTCCCGCTGGCTGCGCGCACGCTGCTGGATGCGGGTTGCGGCACCGGACTCCTGGCCGTGGACTGCGCACGCCTGGGTGCTTCGGTGACGGGTATCGACCTCTCGCCCACGTTGGTTGATCTGGCGCGGGAGCGCCTGCCGGATGATTTGTCGCCCGGGTCGGTGAGCCTTCTCGCGGGTGACCGGTCGCGACTCGCCCGTGAGCACGGCCTCGTCGAGGGCGAGCGACTCGGCCGTGCGGAGCGTGCCGTCGGCCA
>JALREG010000051.1 GCA_023253905.1 Burkholderiaceae bacterium | reverse complement strand
TACGCCCAGCGGGTTGTGCGTGCAGGGCTGCGATTCGTCGGTTTCCGAAATGAAATCGGGCAGCACATCGGCACGCGGCATGGCGTAGTCCATGAACGATCCGGTGTAGAGCTGGCCAGTTTCGCGGTCGTAGACGGCCTGTTCGAACATCGCCTGACCGATGCCCTGCGCAATGGCGCCATGCACCTGACCTTCAACCACCACGGGGTTGATGACGGTCCCGATGTCATCGACCACCACGTATGTCTCGAGCGTGGTCATGCCGGTGGCCGGATCAATTTCCACTTCGCAGGCCTGCGCGCCATTCGACCAGGTGAGGTTGGGGGGGTCGAAGAAAGCATTGGAATGCAGCACGGGCTCCATGCCGGCGGGGAGGTTGTGCGCGTAGGTGACCGCACGCGCCACATCGGCCCAGCCGATCACGGAATCCGTGCCTGCTACCCGGAATTCGCCCTGGCCATCAATCACGCGATGCTCAACGTCAGCTTCGGCGGCCTCCAGCAGATGCGCGGCAAGCTTCTTCGCCTTGGCGAGCAGCTTGTCGGCAGCCATGGTGATGGCCGACCCTGCAATGACCATCGAGCGAGACCCGAAAGTACCGGTGCCGTAGGGGACGCGGCCGGTGTCACCCTCCACCAGTTCGATCATGGAGAGCGGTACCCCGATGCGATCGGCAAGCACCTGAGCAAATGTGGTGGCATGCGCCTGACCATGGCTGTGCGTGCCGCACATCACCAGAAGGCTGCCGTCGCAGCCCACCCGGATGTCGGCGGAATCGAAAAAGCCGGCGCGTGCGCCGAACATGCCAGCGTACTTCGAGGGGGCCACGCCTGAGCTCTCAACGAAATAGCAGATGCCAAATCCGCGGATACGGCCGCGCGCCTGGGCGTCACGCCGGCGCTGCTCGAACCCGGCGTAGTCGGCGAGGACCAGCACGCGGTCGAACAGCCGAACGAAGTCACCCGTGTCGTAGGTGGGCCCGACCGGGGTGGAGTAGGGCATGGCGGCCGCGGGGATGAAATTGCGCCGACGAAGCTCCATCCGGTCGATTCGCAGCGTACGTGCGGCCTCTTCCACCAGTCGCTCAAGGACGAAACACGCTTCAGGGCGGCCGGCACCTCGGTAGGCGTCAGTGGGCACGGTGTTGGTGAACATGGCGCGCACTTCCGCGTGAATGGCCGGAATGCGATAGGGGCCGGACAGCACTGCGGTGTAGACCGTGGTCGGCACGGCGGCGCCCACGGTGGAGACATAGGCGCCCACTGCGGCGAGGGTAGAGACCCGAAGGCCAAGGAAACGGCCGTCAGCATCGAGGGCAAGCTCGGCCCGGGTGACATGGTCGCGGGCGTGATAGTCACTCACGAAGGCCTCACTGCGCGTGGAGACCCACTTGAGCGGGCGCTCGAGCTTGCGCGCTGCCCACGCCAGAACGATTTCCTCGGGGTAGTGCTTGCCCTTGGTGCCGAAGCCGCCGCCCACGTCGGGTGCGATCACGCGGACCGCGTTTTCAGGGAGATCGAGCTGTTCGGCCACGAACTTGCGGATGTGGTGCGGGACCTGGCTGGCCGTCCAGAGGGTGACGGCATGCCCATCCAGCCCGCGGGTGGCCGAGGCCTGAGCGATGACCGCTCGCGGCTCCATGGCGGCACAGATGATTCGATGGTTGACGATATCGACCGCAACCGTGTGAGCGGCTCGGGCAAAGGCTTCGTCCACCGGCGCCCGCGTGCCGCGTTCGAACTGCACGCACACATTGCCCGGCGCCTCGGGATGCAACTGGACTGCGCCCGGTGCTGCGGCATCGCGAACATCGGCGACCGCCTGAAGCGGTTCCCAGTCGATCGCGACCTTCTCGGCAGCGTCCAGCGCCTGATTGCGGGTGGCCGCTACCACCATGGCTACCGCCTCACCCACGTGACGGGCCGTGCCGCGCGAGAGACCCCATCGGGGCGGCTCTTTCATGACGCTGCCGCCTACGCCGGGAATCCGCCAGAGCGGAATCATGGTGCCGACCCGATCGGCCTCCATCTCTGCGCCGGTGTAGACCGCTACGACGCCTGGGCAGGCCAGCGCCTCGGTGGTGTCGATCGAACGAATGTTTGCATGCGCATGCGGCGAGCGCACGAACGCGCAATGCAGTTCGTCGTGGAACGACAGGTCGGAGACGTACTGGCCGCGGCCGGTAAGAAAGCGCCGATCTTCGCGGCGCAGGACTGACGCGCCGATTCCCTCTGGATGCATGCCGGACTCCAATGTCTGAACAACGCTGCAATAAAACCGGAACAGTTTGCGCCCGACTGGTGCAATGTGCGCCAGTCGAGACGGAGGCGGGTACGGTTTGCGTCCGTTTGCGGTGCATCAGCCCCATAAACGAACGCCAATCGGTATACGCTATGCAGAATTCCGGCCAGAATGAACCGGCCCATGAATTGCTTCGCGCATCTCAAACCGCTCGATCTCGAGTGTAGACTCGGGTGGTTCGCTTGGCAAAAGACCCTGCTGCAATTTCGGTTTGATGCACGAAGTTCTTGACCGAGCGCGGACCGTCGTGCGAGTGTGCGCGGCTGCAAGTTTTCGTTCACCTGACATCGGAGGATTCCATCCATGTTTGCCACGTCCCGCAAGCTCACCGCGCTGGCCATTGGCCTCGCGATCACCGCCGGCTCATCGCTCACGCCAAGCGCCGCCGATGCGCAAACCCGTGACAAGGTCACGATGGGGTTGTTCATCGCCTCGTCGGCCATGCCCTACTTCATTGCTCGCGAGCGGGGTTATTTCGCTGCCGAGAACCTCGAGGTAGAGGGCATTCCCCTGGCCAACCATCAACTGATCGTACAGGGGCTGGTGAAGGGCGACCTTGAAACCGCCTCAAACCTGTTGTCAGTCGAGGGCGTCAATATCAACGCCATTCGCCCGAACACACTTCAGTACTTTTCAATCAACTGCCAGAACGCGAAGTACCAGGTCGAGTCCTTCGTGGTGCCACCGGACAGCAAGATCACCAAACTTGAAGAGCTGAAGGGTAAACGCATCTTCTCGGCGCCTGGCCCTGGCAACCTGTTTGTCGCCAAAGGGGTGCTGAAGGCGGTCGGTCTGGATGAAAAAGACTACTCCATGCAGGAACAGCAAATGTCGGTTCATATCGGCGCAATCAAGGGCGGTCAGTTTGATGCCGGTTACACGCTCGAACCTGTCACCAGCATGATGGTGGCGCAGGGGCTCGCGCGTCGCCTGGATGTCGGCCTGATCGCCAAATACATGCTGGGACGCACCGACGCCTGCGCCGTGCTGGCCGGGGGCGTGATGAGCGTGAAGTTCCTGAAGGAACGGCCGCAGGTGGCCGAGCGCCTGGCGCGTGCCTGGGCCAAAGCGCTCAATGATGGCAACAATGATCCGAAAGCGCGTGATCTGCTCGCGAGCCACATGAATGTGTCGCCCAGCATTTCGGCTACCGTTCCGCTCTCGTACTACAACATGGTGAAGGATCTCAAACCGTCTGAAATTGCCGACCTCCAAAACCTGGTCGATCAGGCGACAGCCTACGGTCTGGTCAAGACCAAGGTTGATGTCCGTCCGATGCTGAAGACGTTCTGATTCGTTTGGCGTCTGCCTTTCCAACAAACCCCATCCAGGCCATCGTAATGTCAGGTGCCCGCTTTGTCTCCGCGCTCACGCCCGCCGTGGGTGCGGTGGGTTTCATTGCCTTGTGGGCGCTGATCGCAGCCCTCGAGCTGGTTGATCCGGTGCTGCTCCCGTCGCCGCAGGCGTCGGGGCTTGCCATCTGGCAGGGGTTTGTTGGCGGGGCGCTATTGACCGATACGATCATTACCATTCGTCGGACGCTGCTTGCCTTCGTCATTGCAGTGGGTGTTTGCGTGCCGCTGGGACTGGCGCTTGGTTCGTCAGTGCGCCTTTATCGGTCGCTTGAGTTTGTGATCGATTTTTTCCGCTCCACGCCCGCGTCAGCGCTGTTTCCGTTGTTCCTGGTGATTCTTGGTGTGGGCGAGAGCACCAAGGTGGCTGTGGCGGCGTTCGGGGCCGGGCTGCTGATACTTTTCAATACCGCCTATGGGGTGATGAACGCACGCAAGACCCGCCAGGCGGCGGCGCGGGTGATGGGCGCCTCACCGCTTCGGGTGATGGCGGGAGTTACGTTTCTAGAGTCGCTGCCCCAGACGCTGGTGGGGATGCGCGCGGGGGTCTCGTTCTCGTTGGTGATTGTGATCGTTGCAGAAATGTTCATTGGCTCAACTGACGGCCTCGGGCAGCGCGTGATCAACACTCAGTCCATCTTCAATATGCCTGAGATGTACGCCACGATCTTTTCGGCGGGTGTGCTGGGTTACGGCCTCAATCTGATCTTCATCCTGATCGAACGGCGGTTTGTCCATTGGGGTGGGAAATGAACGCAGTGTTGTCTGATTCTCAGGCAGTGTCTGGCCCGGTGGCTGCGCCAGCCACGCACATCACTATCCGCGGGCTCACCAAGAGCTTCGCGGGTCAGCCGCTTTACACCAACTTCGACCTCGACTTTCCCAAAGGGCGAATCACTTCGGTGTTTGGCCCAAATGGCTGTGGCAAGTCCACCATGATCAACATGGTGGCGGGGCTTTTGCCCATGGACAGTGGTCAGGTGCTGTTCGATGGCAAGCCACTCAGCCAGACCGTTATCGGCTATGTGTTCCAGAATTATCGCGATGCGCTCTTTCCCTGGAAGCGTGCCATCGACAACATCCGTTATCCGCTCGCGATCGCAGGCAAGTCGCGCGGCGAATGTAATGCCCGGACTGACGAACTGGTGCAGTCGTTTGATATCCGCTTTGACCTGAACCGCTACCCGTATGAACTTTCGGGCGGTCAGCAGCAGCTGGTGTCCATCATGCGTTCGCTGGCGGTGCACCCCGAGGTGCTGTTTCTGGATGAGCCGTTTTCGGCGCTCGACTATGAAATGACGCTCTTCATGCGCGACAAGCTGCAGGATATTTTTCAGGCAACCGGCACCACCATGATTCTGGTGTCGCATGACCTGGA
>JALREG010000010.1 GCA_023253905.1 Burkholderiaceae bacterium | reverse complement strand
CAGTATCGGGAAATCTCGTCGTGCAGCAATTTCGAATCGTTTCAGGCCAGACGGGCAAACATCAAGTATCGTGCAAGCAGTGGGAAGAAAGAGGGCAAGCCCGACTTTGTCCATACGCTGAATGGGTCAGGCCTTGGCATGGGCATCAAGCTCGCTCGGCTGGGCCTTCGCTACACGATTTTCGAGAAGAACCCGACTGTGGGCGGAACCTGGTTCGAGAATCAGTATCCGGGCTGCGGGGTGGATACGCCCAATCATTTTTATCAGTACTCATTCGAACCGAACCACGACTGGAGTCGTTACTTTTCTCCTCGTGACGAGATCTGGCAGTACCTTGAGCGGGTGGCTGACCGCTACGCGGTGCGGCCGCATATCCGATTCAACACCGAGGTGACTGAGGCCGCGTGGAGCGATGCGCGAGCCTGCTGGGAGATTGTTGTCCGCAATGCCGACGGCACGCTTCGACACTTCAGCGCCCATGCGCTGGTGTGTGCGGTCGGGCAGCTCAACCGGCCCCGGTTCCCCGACATCGAGGGTCTAGAGCGCTTCGCGGGGCCCGCCATGCACACCGCGAAGTGGGATCCCTCGGTTGCGCTCGACGGGCGTCGGGTCGCCATGATCGGCACCGGTGCGAGTGGCATGCAGGTGGGTCCTTCGATCGCAGATCGGGTGGCGCAGCTCTCGATCTTTCAGCGTAGCCCGCACTGGGCCGTGCACAACCCGCTCTATCACGCGAAGGTCGAGCCCGGGAAAAAATGGGCGCTCGCCAATCTCCCGCATTACGCCAGCTGGTATCGGTTCCAACTGTTCTGGGCCTCGGCTGATGGCCTGTACCCGTCGCTCCAGGTTGACCCCTCCTGGTCCACCCCGAACCTGTCATTGAACGCTGAAAACCATGCAATGCGCGAGCGGCTGATTGAACACATTCGCGCCGAGGTGGGGGACGATCCAGCGCTACTCGCGAAGGCGGTGCCCAACTATCCTCCCTATGGCAAGCGCATGCTTAGAGACAATGGCTGGTTCCGCATGCTCCGTCGCGAGCATGTTCAACTCATTACCGATCCCATCGAAGCGATCGAGCCCGATGGCGTGCGTACGCGCGGGGGCAGGCACACCCCTGCCGACATACTGGTGCTTGCCACCGGATTCCGGGCTGATCGGCTGACCTGGCCCATGAAGATTTCTGGCCGGGGGGGCGTGACGCTGCGCGATCGCTGGGGCGACGATGATCCGCGCGCCTACCTGGGCATCACCGTGCCCGGGTTTCCGAATTTCTTCCTTATGTATGGCCCCAACACGAACCTGGCGCACGGTGGAAGCGCGATCTTTCACAGCGAATGCCAGACGCGCTACACGCTGCTTGCGCTGCGCGAGCTCCTCGAGCGTGGGCAACGCGCGCTTGAGGTCCGCGAAGACGTGCATGATGAATTCAACCGCCGTGTCGATGCGCAGCACGCGAAGATGGTGTGGGCGCATCCCGGTGTGGGCAGCTGGTATAAAAACCGCCGCGGGCGCGTGTTTGCCACCTCCCCGTGGCGAATGCTTGATTACTGGAATTTCACTCGCTCGCTCGACCCTTCCGAGTACCGCTTCAGTTAAGCTCGATGTCACCTACCCTTTTTCAACCGGATCACCCCATGACCGCCAACTCGCTCTCCGACAACTATCGCGGCGTCTTCGACACCCGGCTGGGCTTTGGCGCGCGGCCGGCGCTGCTGGTGATTGATTTTGTGATTGCCTACACCACACCCGGTGCGCCGTTCTTCGGGCAGGGCGTGGTCGATGCGGTGGATGCCTCGGTGCCGCTGATTGCCAAGGCCCGTGACCTCAAGCTGCCTGTGATTTACACCGTGGTCGAATACCACCCCTCGGGTGTTGATGGCGGACTCTTTTTCAGGAAAGTGCCCTCGTTGAAACTCTTCGTGCGCGGCGAGCCGCTCGGTGCGATCGATCCGAAAATCGCCCCCAAGCCCGAGGATCTGGTGATCGCCAAGCAGTATCCCAGCCCCTTCTTCGGAACCTCGCTTGCTTCAACGCTGCACACCATGGGCGTCGATTCCATCGTGCTGCTTGGATGCTCAACCAGCGGCTGCGTGAGGGCGGCGGCGGTGGATGGTATTCAGCACGGGTTCCGCGTGATCGTGCCGCGCGAGTGTGTCGGCGATCGGCACGATGCACCGCATCAGGCGGCGCTCTTTGACATTAACGCTAAGTACGGCGACGTGGTGTCGCGCGCCGAAACGCTAGACTGGTTCGGAAAACTGCCTGCGGTCAGTCAGCCCTGATCCCGGCCTGGCGCACGATCTTTCCCCACTTATCGAATTCCGCGGCAAAAAATGCCGCGAATTGCGCTGGGGTGCCTGATGCGACGACCGCGCCGCCCTGCGCGATGGCATTGCGAATGTCGGTCTGTGCCAGCACCTGATCCAGGGTGTCCGAGAGCCGCGCAATCACAGCCGGATCGGTCCCGGCGGGCGCAAGGAGCCCGAACCAGGTGCCGGCATCAAAGCCCGCAACGCCCGCCTGCTGCATGGTCGGCACCTCGGGCAGCAGGCCCGAGCGCTCTGCCGAGGTGATCGCAAGCGGCCGCAGGCGTCCCCCCCTCGCGTGGGGAAGTGCCGTGACCAGCACGTCGAACATCATGTCGATCTGGCCTGCGATCAGGTCGGTGAGCGCGGGTGCGCTTCCCTTGTAGGGAACATGCACCATCTCAATGCCAGCCAGCGTCTTGAAGTATTCACCAGCCAGATGGGCGGCGCTGCCATTACCGAATGAGCCGTAGCTGAGTGCGTTGGGTCTAGCCTTTGCCTCGCGGATCACGTCGGCCACGCTTGAGAGGTTCAGCTTCGGATTCACCACCAGAAGCAGCGGCGCGGTGGCAACGAGCTTGACCGGCGCAAAGCCGCGTATCGGCTCGTAGCCCAGCTTGGGATAGGTGTGGGGCGTGACGGTGAGCGGGCCCGCGGCGCTAAAGAGCAGCGTGTAGCCGTCCGCGGCGGCCTTCGCGACCGCTTCATGGCCGATGGTACCCCCTGCGCCCGGGCGGTTCTCGACCACAAACTGTTGACCCAGTCGCGCGGACAGGGCCTGCGAGATGAGCCGGGCGGTGCTGTCGGTGGAACCTGCCGCGGCGTACGGCACGACCACGCGGACAGCGCGGGCGGGGTAGGGTTGTGCCTCGGCGGACGGAGCGAGCGCGCTCAGCAGACCGATGGTCCCCAGGCTCGCTGCAAGGACGCTGCACCACCGGCTGCGGTCTGGGCGATGGGAACGCAGTGCCAGGGGCTGGACCGAGGCGGCTGGGATCAAGGCGTGGGCTGTCATCATGCATCTCCCGGGGTGGGGTCGGGGTGGTCGGCGGCGGTGACCAGACCCGCTCGGTGACCGAAGCGCCCGATCATGACCTGTTCAAAGGGCACCGCGGGCGCGGCGAACCCGCTTCCGGACCGCAGGCGATAGGCGTTGGCAAGCCGGGGTGCATCGGGTTCGCGTCCCGCCTCGTTAAGCGCGCGGGCTTCGCTTAGCAACAGCCGCCGAAAGCGTGCGATCGCTGCGTCGGTGGGTGACAGGTGGTCGCGGCTGCGGTCTGCGATCCGTCCCTGGCTGTCGTGCACCATCGCATCCTGTTCAGCCACCCCGCGCACCCCGGTGAAAGTGGAT
>JALREG010000405.1 GCA_023253905.1 Burkholderiaceae bacterium | reverse complement strand
CCAGTGATCGGGCCGGTGTGCGTGCCCGGGGAAATCCCGAAGGCCTGGGCCGAGCCCGAATTACCGCTCTTCAGACCCACGCGGCCGGACGCCGATCGCGGGCGGGTGCTTGGGCCGGGGCAGGGCAAGAGTTGACTCAGGTAGCGGCTGACCGGGGTTGCGACTGATCAGGGCTGGTGCCCGATCAGGACAGCCCGACCACCTTGCCATCGACCCAGTCGATGCGTGAGGCAGCCGGCACTTTGGGCAGGCCGGGCATGGTCATGATGTCACCGCAGATCATCACCACGAAGCCTGCACCGGCTGACAGCCGCACCTCTCGCACGTCGATCGTGTGACCCTCTGGTGCGCCGCGCTGCGAGGGGTCGGTGGAAAAAGACATCTGGGTTTTGGCGACACACACGGGCAGGTGCCCCCATCCTTCGGCCTGCAGACGGTCGATGGCCGCTCGTACCTTGGCATCGGCCCGGATGTCGGCCGCGCGATAGACGCGAGTGGCGACCGCACGAAGCTTGTCCCACAAGGGCGTGTCATCGCTGTAGACGAACTCCGGGCTCGCAGGCTGGTCGCATAGCCGTACCACCACACGAGCGAGATCGGCCGCGCCCGCGCCGCCGTCCGCCCAGTGCGTGGCGAGCACTACGTCGACGCCCAGCGCTGAGATACGCTCCCTGATCAGAGCGATTTCCGCAGGCGTGTCGGCATCAAAGCGGTTGATGGAGACCACGCACGGAATGCCGTAGACGCGCTTCACGTTGTCGACATGGCGTTCCAGATTCACGAGCCCTCGCTCAAGCGCGCCGAGGTCTTCACGGGTGAGCGACTTCAGGTCTGCGCCACCGTGATATTTGAGCGCGCGCACCGTGGCCACCACCACAGCGGCCGAGGGTTTAAGACCTGTTGCGCGGCACTTGATATCAAGGAATTTTTCGGCGCCGAGATCAGCGCCAAACCCCGCCTCGGTCACCACATAGTCGGCGAGTTTCAGGGCGGCGCGGGTGGCCACCACCGAGTTGCAGCCGTGCGCGATGTTGGCAAACGGCCCGCCGTGCACAAACGCGGGTGTGTGCTCGATGGTCTGCACCAGGTTCGGGGCGAGCGCATCGCGAAGCAAGACCGTCATGGCGCCGTGCGCGCTGAGGTCGCTTGCGGTGATGGCGCGACCGTCGTGCGTGCGGCCCACGATGATCCGCGCAAGCCTCGCACGCAGATCTTCGATCGAGGTTGCCAGACACAGGATCGCCATCACTTCGGACGCCACAACAATGTCGAAGCCGTCCTCACGTGGGAAGCCATTTCCCGGGCCGCCCAGCGAGTTCACGATGCTACGGAGCGCCCGGTCATTCATGTCGACCACCCGGCGCCAGCTGATCCGGCGCAGATCGATTCCGAGTTCGTTGCCGTGGTGGATGTGGTTATCGATGAGGGCGGCGAGCAGGTTATTGGCGAGCGCGATCGCTGAAAAGTCACCCGTGAAATGGAGATTGATATCTTCCATGGGCACGATCTGCGCGTAGCCGCCGCCTGCGGCACCGCCCTTGACGCCGAACACCGGGCCGAGGGAAGGTTCGCGCAGACAGACCATGGCATCTCGGCCGATATGGTTGAGGGCATCGCCCAGGCCGACGGTGGTAGTGGTTTTTCCCTCGCCGGCGGGGGTGGGGCTGATCGCGGTCACCAGGATCAACTTGCCGTCCGCACGGTCTTTCAGGGAATCGATGAATTCAAGCGACAGTTTCGCCTTGTATCGGCCGTAGGGCGACAGATGCTCAGGTGCGATACCGAGCCGTTCGCGGGCGAGGGTTTCGATCGGCTGCAGGGTGGCTGACTGGGCGATATCGATATCGGTGGGCATGGGACGATCTGCCGTCTGAGGAGGTGGTTGCGAGTGTAGCCGTGACGGTGTCCGGAGCAAAAAGCGAGGGCATTCCTTTCGACAAAGCGTTAGCCGAGGCGGGCGATGCCGCGCTACGATGGCGGACCAAGGAGGCCCTCGCGTGAGCCCACATCCTGCTCTTTCGCTGTTACTGATCGTTGGTCTGATTCAGTTCTGGCTGATGCCCACGATCGCCTGGATCCTGCTTAAAGGTCAGCGCGATATCGCTGCCCGCTTCTGGTTTGTCGGCACCGCCTGTTATGCGGGCACGGCATCGCTCTTTGTGCTCCAGACGCTGCTGCCGAAAATCGCATACCTGATGATCGGTTTTGTTCTGGTGACCATGATGCTCGCCTTGATCGCTGAGTCCTTGCGTCGCGAGCTGTCGGCGACCCCCACGCCATGGGCCCTGATTGTCGCGGTGGTGATTGGTAATGCGGTTCTGCTTGTTGTTCTGCAATATTTTGTGGGCGATTACCGAATGCGGGTGGCCCAGTTGGCCATTGTTTCCGCGCTCGATCTGGGTTGCTGCTACCTCCTGCTTAAGGTCATCCGGGCAAAGCAAAGTCGCTCGCTTATCTTCGTGCTGGTTGGATTCCTGGCGGTCGTCATCACCAACCTGCTTCGCATTCACGGGTATCTCGCCCGCGGCGAGCCGCCCGTGCTGCTCACCTTCACGACCATCTCCAATCTCGGTTTCATTGCCAATTACCTTGCGGTCGTGATTTACAGCTTCGGCTACTGGGGGTTCGTGATCGAAAAAAACCGCGCGGCGCTCCTCGACGAAAAAACCGAGCGTAACCGGGCGCAGGAGGGCGAATCCAAGGCGATTGATCGTGAGCGAAGCACCCTCGAGGTGGTGCGTCAGCGCGAAGAGTTGATCGCAGAACTCGCGCGGATGCAACGAGCGGCTCAGGCCGGGGCCCTGTCTGCCTCGATTGCGCACGAAATCAACCAGCCGCTGACGTCGGTGCGGCTGAGCGTCGAAGAGTCGCTGCTCCTTGCGCGCACCGGGGCCGATCCAGCGCGACTCGAACGTCTCCTCGAGCGGATTGCGGTAGAGAACGAGCGTGCGGCAAACATCATCCGAACACTTCGCGATATTTTCCGTGATCAACAGGGGAAGCCTGAGAGTCGTACAGTCGATCAGGTGGTGGGGGCTGCGACCGCACTCCTGGAGCGCCGTACGAAGGATCTGGGGATCCGATTGGTCACAGACCTGCAGTCGCCCGTGACCGCGCGCGTCGGTGCGGGAGAACTCGAGCACGTGATTCTCAATCTCGTGTCAAACGCCCTCGACGCGGTCTCGACAGT
>JALREG010000427.1 GCA_023253905.1 Burkholderiaceae bacterium | reverse complement strand
CGCGGCCCTCAAGCCCGCCTTGAGCCAGGCCGGCTTTGTGACCCGCGATGCCCGCGAGGTCGAGCGCACGAAGGTCGGTCTGCGTTCTGCCCGCCGTCGCACGCAGTTCAGCAAGCGCTGATCTGGGCTTGCGCCCGAAAGCCGCTGTGGTCGTGGGGCCAGGCGGCTTTTTTAATGGCTGCGCTTTAAATGCCTGCGATCGACCCATTCCAAATGGCCTCGGGCCCCTGTGGTTGATTAATTTACTGTACTATTACCTCTTTCCCGATTTTCCAAGGAACTCGTCATGAGCGCAGTGGCCCAAGAAATCCCCACCGACCTGCCCGAACCCCTGGTCTTCACCGACGCCGCCGCGTCCAAGGTGGCCGAATTGATCGCCGAAGAGGGCAACCCCGAGTTGAAGCTGCGCGTGTTTGTGCAGGGCGGTGGTACGCGAGCGCGTCGCACCCGACGGGAAGCCCGCGTTGGATTCCTCCGGATCGAGTGACGACTTCGCCAATTGCGCGATCTGATCCGCCCGCCTGAGCGCACCCACCCGCACGCCTAGCAGGCGGAGCTTTCGTTCAAGCGGCACACGCTTCAGACAGCGCCCGGCTGCTGCGCGAATGAGCGTGGCCTCGGCGGTCGCCTCGGGCAAGGTCTGGTCGCGTGTCACGGTGGTGAAGTCTTCGTAGCGAAGCTTGATGCCGATGGTTCGGCCAACATAGCCCTTGCGGCGCAGATCGTCTGCCACCTTCTCACACAGGTTGGTGAAGATCACGGACAGCCGCTCGCGGTCCCGCCGCGGATGCAGGTCATGTTCAAAGGTGGTCTCGCGACTGATCGAACGCGGCTCGCTATAGGTCACCACCGGCCGATCGTCGCGGCCATGCGCGGCCTCATGAAGCCAGGCGCCGTAGCTGCGGCCGAACTGATCGACCAGAAGGGTTGGCGGCGCCTCGGCCAGTTCTCCGATCGTCCGGATCCCCAGTGCCTCGAGCCGGGCCGAGGCCTTGGGACCGATGCCGTTGATGCGTCGAGCCGGAAGCGGCCAGATTCGAGAGCCAATGTCCCCGGTATCCAGCACGGTGAGGCCGTCGGGTTTGTCGAGTTCAGAGGCGATTTTCGACAGCAGCTTGTTGGGGGTGATACCGACCGAGCAGGTGAGGCCACAGCGCTCATGAACGCGCGCCTTCAACTGTGCGCCGAGCGCGCGGCCCCCGTCGTCGTGCACACCGGGGCAGTTGGTGAGATCGATATAAATCTCATCGATGCCCCGGTCCTCGATGACCGGCGCAATCTCGGCCACGGCCGCCTTGAACATCCGAGACATTCGACGGTATTCATCGAAGTCGGCGGGCAGCAGCAACGCCTCCGGGCAGAGCGCGGCGGCCTTCATGATGCCCATGCCTGAGTGCACGCCAAAGGCGCGCGCTTCATAGGTAGCGGTCGTGATCACGCCGCGGCCGGCGTAGTCGCGCAGTCGCGGAAGGACTGCCTGGGGCGCGCTATCGCGCTCGGGTGAGCGGCGCCGGCCACCGATCACCACCGGCAGGCCGCGCAGATGGGGGTAGCGAAGCAGCTCGACCGATGCGTAAAACGCATCCATGTCGAGATGGGCGATCCTGCGTGAACGAGGCGGGTCTGAATCTTTCAAGCGGCGGTCAGCGGGGTTAAGTCGCGGCAGGCGCGGCCTGTGGTTCACCTTATCATGGCGGCTTTTCCGACAACCTAGCAGGGCGGATTCCACGCATGGCCATGGTATTGCTGGTTCGGCACGGACAGGCGGCCTTCGGGTCGGACCACTATGATCGCTTGTCGGACCGGGGGCGGCAGCAGGCGCGCTGGCTGGGTGAACATCTGGCGGCACTCGGTGTGTCGCCGGTTCGGGCGGTGGCTGGTACGCTTGCGCGTCAGCGTGATACGGCCGCGGAAATTCTCTCGGCGATGGGACTTTCTGCGCGCGTGCCGCTCGCCGAAGACGCGGGTCTCGATGAATATGACGGCGAATCGCTTTATCGCATCCACACCGGTGGCGCTGATCAGCTGGCCCACCAGCGGCGCGACTTTCGTGATTACTGGCGGACCTTCCGCGAGGCGATGCAGTGCTGGTCCGACGATGCGCTCGACGGCGTGCCGGAGTCCTGGAGCGGGTTTGGCGCGCGCGTGCGCAGCGCGGTCGACTCGGCGAGCGCGGGCCTGGCCCGCGAGGACACGGTGCTCCTGGTGAGTTCAGGCGGAGCGATTGGCCGGCTGATTGCTGATGTCATGAATGCGCCGGCTTCCACCGCCATCGAACTGAACCTGCAGTTTCGGAATACAGGCGTGTGCGAGTTGATTGCCGGCCGAGGCACACTGCGCCTCCTCAGCTATAACGCGATTGCGCATCTGGCCCTTCCCGAGCGTCGGCATGCGATCACCTTTGCCTGATTTCTCCGGAGGCTCTCGATGAGCAACTCGACGTTGCGAGCGCGGCCGCGCTGGTTCGAAGACTATGTTCCCGGTGCGGTGCATGAACTCGGCACCATCACCGTGGATGGCGATGAAATGCGTCGGTTCGCCGCCCAGTTTGACCCGCAGTCTTATCACGTTGATCCGGAGGCGGCCGCGCAGACCCACTTCGGGGGGCTCATCGCGAGCGGCTGGCATACGGGTTCGATGATGATGCGGCTCCTTGCGCTCAACTATCTCGCACCGGAATCGAGCCTGGGATCACCTGGCATCGAGACCCTCCGCTGGCCGCGGCCCGTGCGGCCAGGCGATGTGCTCACGGTACGGGTGACCGTGCAGGGCGCGCGCCGGTCACAGTCGCGGCCCGACCGCGGCATCGTTCAATCACTGATCGAGGTCAGCAATCAGAACGGTGAAGTCGTGATGACCGCCAACCCGGCCAATCT
Organism: Burkholderiaceae bacterium; assembly: GCA_023253905.1. The sequence continues at coordinate 3,250 of JALREG010000427.1, read as the reverse complement.
GGTGCTTTGTCGTCCGGCCTGAGGCCGCGCGACCCGCTCGCCGCTATTCCCACAGGACGCCCTCATGACGCTCACTGCACAGGCCGCACGCGCGGCAGCGCCCCTTTTTACGCCGTTTTCGTCAGCCAAATTTTCATTACCGAATCGGGTGGTCATGGCACCCATGACACGGTCGTTTGCCACCGGCGGTGTTCCCACCGCGGCCGCGCCCGAGTACTACGCACGCCGGGCACGCGCCGATGTTGGTCTGGTGATTTCGGAAGCGACCCTGGTGGGGCGCCCGTCAGCGGGCAATGAACCCGATGTGCCGCGTTTCTGGGGCGATGACGCACTGGCGGCCTGGCAGCCTGTGGTGAGTGCAGTCAATGCAACGGGCAGCGCGTTCTGGCCGCAACTGTGGCATGTGGGCGCGGTCCGCAATCCCATGGTGAAGTGGACGCCGCCCGCGCCGCCTGAAAGCCCGTCGGGTGTTGTGAAGCCGGGCCGCGACTATGGCGTCGCCATGACTGAGGCCGACATTGAGGCCACGATCGCCGCCTTCGCTCAGGCTGCGGCGCAGGCCAAGCGCCTGGGCGCGGGGGGCGTTGAGCTGCACGGTGCGCATGGCTATCTGATCGACCAGTTCTTCTGGGCGGGTACCAATCAGCGCACCGATCGCTGGGGGGGCGCAACGCTTGCTGAACGCAGCCGCTTTGCGGTCGACACGATCCGTGCGGTACGCGCAGCAGTGGGTGGGTCGTTTCCCCTGTGCATTCGCCTGTCGCAATGGAAGCAGCAGGATTTCGCCGCCCGGCTCGCCACAACGCCCGATGAAATGCTCGCGTGGCTTCGGCCGCTGATCGATGCGGGCGTCGATGTCTTTCACTGCTCGCAGCGTCGTTTCTGGGAGCCTGAGTTCGAGGGATCGGATCTGAATTTCGCCGGCTGGGTGAAGAAGCTCACCGGCCTGCCCACGATCACGGTCGGGTCGGTGGGCCTGTCGGGCGAGTTCATCAACTCATTCGGGGGCGAGGTGTCGCAGCCTGCCTCAATCGACGAGCTGTTACGCCGGCTGGAGCGCGGTGATTTCGATCTGGTGGCGGTGGGGCGCGCGCTGATCAGCGACCCGCAGTGGGCGAGCCATGTTCGGAGCGGTCAGATGGGTGCGCTCCGCGCCTACGACCGGAGCGCGCTCGCGACCCTCGATTAATGCCCCCAACCCGCCTCCCGCGCTCGGGAGGCAGCTGGGCTTTCGCGCGATCCTGCGCCTAGTGCGCAGCCTTGAACTGCAGCCGCCGCGCGTGCAGTACCGGCTCGGTGTAGCCCGAGGGTTGCGCCGTGCCTTTGAACACCAGGTCGCACGCGGCCTGAAACGCCTGGCCGTTGAACGCCGGTGCCATGGGCGTATAGGCAGAATCGCCCGCATTCTGGCGATCGACCACGGCAGCCATGCGCTTCATCACCTCCATCACCTGCTGCTCGGTGATCACGCCGTGACGCAGCCAATTGGCGATGTGCTGTGAGGAAATTCGGCAGGTGGCGCGGTCTTCCATGAGGCCCACGTCGTGGATGTCGGGAACCTTGGAGCAACCCACACCCTGATCCACCCAGCGCACCACGTAGCCCAGGATGCCCTGCGCGTTATTCTCAAGCTCGGCGGTGAGTTCCTCGGCACTCCAGGAAGGCGACTGGGCCAGCGGAATAGCGAGAATCTGATCGAGGTTTGCACGGCGCCCCTGCGCCGCAATGGCGGATTGCCGCGCCATGACATCGACCTGATGATAGTGGGTGGCGTGCAGCGTGGCAGCGGTGGGGCTGGGGACCCAGGCGCAGGTAGCACCGGCCTGCGGGTGGCCCACCTTCTGCTCGAGCATGGCCGCCATCAGGTCGGGCATCGCCCACATGCCCTTGCCGATCTGCGCCTTGCCGGTGAGGCCGCAGGCAATGCCGACATCCACGTTCCAGAGTTCGTAGGCGGCAATCCAGCCCTGCTTCTTCATGTCGTTCTTACGGACCATAGGGCCCGCTTCCATCGACGTGTGGATTTCATCGCCCGTTCGATCGAGAAAGCCGGTGTTGATGAATGCCACCCGGCGGCGCGCCGCGCGGATGCATTCTTTGAGGTTGACGGTGGTGCGCCGCTCTTCATCCATGATGCCGAGCTTGACGGTGTCAGCGGGTAACCCAAGCGACTGTTCAACCTTGCTGAACACCGCATCGGCAAAGGCCACTTCGTCAGGACCGTGCATCTTGGGCTTAACCACGTAGACGGAGCCGGTCACCGAATTGCGCGAGCCTTCGCGCTTCTTGAGGTCATGGATCGCGATGAGCGTCGTGCACATGGCATCGATCAGACCCTCGGGGGCTTCACGGCCATCTCGGTCGAGTACCGCGGGATTGGTCATGAGGTGTCCGACGTTTCGCACCAGCATGAGCGAGCGGCCCTTCAGCGTGAAGGTGCTGCCATCGGGGGCCAGATACGAGCGGTCGGCGTTCAACCGGCGCTGGAAACTCTGTCCGCCTTTCTGCACGGTTTCAACCAGCGTGCCCTTCATGAGACCCAGCCAGTTGCGATAGGCGAGCGCCTTGTCGTCGGCATCGACCGCCGCCACCGAATCCTCGCAGTCCATGATAGTGGTGACCGCCGCTTCAAGCAGCACGTCGGCCACGCCTGCGCGGTCGGTGGCGCCCACTGGATGGCCGCGGTCGATGATCAGTTCGGCATGGAGACGGTGATGACGCAGCAGCACGCCCACCGGCGCAGCCGCTGAGCCGCGATAGCCCACGAAGGCCGACGGATCCGCCAGACGCAGGGCGCCCGCGGGGGACTCGGCGACCAGTCGGTCGCCCTCGATTCGATAGGCGGTGACCGTTGCATGGCTCGCCCCGGCAAGCGGCAGGTGTTCATCAAGAAAACCTTTGGCCCAGGCGATGACGCGCGCGCCGCGCTCGTTGCTGTAGCTGCCGGCAGGTGCAGCATCACCCATGGCGTCGGTGCCATAAAGTGCGTCGTAGAGGCTTCCCCAGCGTGCATTGGCGGCGTTTAGCGCATAGCGTGCGTTCATCACCGGCACGACCAGCTGCGGGCCCGGAATGCGCGCGATCTCGGGGTCGACGTTGGCGGTTTCAATCTGAAAATCGGACCCCTCAGAGACCAGGTAGCCGATTTCGATCAGGAATGACTTGTAGGCGGCCGCGTCGTGCGGCTGGCCGGCGCGGGCGCGATGCCAGTCATCGATTCTTGCCTGCAGTTCATCGCGACGGGCGAGCA
>JALREG010000267.1 GCA_023253905.1 Burkholderiaceae bacterium | reverse complement strand
ATGGACACCTTGTGAATCACCATCTCCGGAGCCAGCGCCATCGCGACCAGCGCGTGGCCCATCTCGTGGTAGGCCACCGCTCTGCGTTCGCTCGGATTCAAGAGACGGTTGCGCTTTTCCAGCCCAGCCACGATCCGCTCGAGCGCGGCGGTGAAGTCATCAGCGCTGACCGCGGGGTGCGATCGTCGCGTGGCAAGCAGGGCGGCTTCATTCACCAGATTCGCGAGATCGGCGCCACTGAATCCCGGGGTCAGTGCGGCGAGCGCATCGACGCTGACATCCGTCGCCTGCCTGATCCGCCTCAGGTGCACATTCAGAATTTGTATCCGACCCCTCCGGTCGGGCCGGTCAACCAGCACCTGCCGATCAAATCGGCCAGCGCGGAGCAGTGCCGGGTCAAGAATCTCCGGTCGGTTAGTGGCCGCGAGGAGCACCACCCCCGACGAGGGGTCAAAGCCATCGAGTTCTGCGAGCAACTGATTGAGCGTCTGTTCCTTCTCGTCGTGACCACCGAGCCCGAAAGCGCCGCGCGCACGGCCCAGGGCATCGATCTCGTCGATGAATACGATAGCGGGAGCTTTGGCGCGCGCCTGTTCGAACAAATCGCGCACGCGGGCGGCGCCAACGCCCACGAACATCTCGACAAATTCAGACCCGTTGATCGAGAAGAACGGCACCCCCGCTTCGCCGGCCACCGCTCGCGCGAGCAGCGTCTTGCCAGTTCCCGGCGGGCCGACCAGCAGAATGCCGCGCGGCACGTGTGCCCCGAGCCGACCATGACTTTTTGGATCTTTCAGAAAATCAACGATCTCGCGAAGCTCTTCCTTCGCTTCATCAACGCCCGCCACATCCTCAAAACTCACCCGGACGCCGGTTTCGACATAGACCTTCGCACGACTGCGGCCAATCGACAGCAGGGACGACGCCCCGCCTGCGCCGAGGCCGTTTCGCGCGGCGGCCGCGCGCCAGAGAATCGCAATCAGCGCGGCCCCGATCATCCACGCGACAAGCGCGCCCAGTCCCGGCGTTTCAGGCGCTGCACGAAACGATACCGAACGCGCGGCAAGACGCTCGGCGAGCAGAGGATCAATACGTCTCGTCACGAAGCGCGGCGCGCCTTGATCGGGCGTTCGCACATAACGACCACGCAAAAGCGATTCGCCAATCTCGAGTTCACTCACATTGCCCGACTCAAGATGCTGCAGAAACTCGCTGTAGTCGATCCGCTGCTCATCACGCCACCACTGTCCCGAATCAAGCGCAAGCGTGAGCAGGACGATCCCGAGCAACCACCAGCCGACATGACGCGCAGACAATTCGAAGAGATCCCTGCAACGAGCGAAGGGACCGATTGTCGACACCTCTGAGCGGACCGCCTTGACCCGCAGCAAGTCCGTTGAGCGGGACGATCATGGCAAGTCAATGACTGATCCAGATGAACCACACCAGCCTTCGCGATCGCCTCTTTTCAGACCACCCGCAGCCGGTGTGTGATGACATTCGCCGCCAGCGCTACGCTCAGGCGAACGAGCAGACCGCTGACGATATCCGCCAGCGACTCGCAGGTGCGTTCGCCTCGGTTGAACCCACCCCGCACCGGTCACGCCGACAGCGCGAATTTCTGTCAGCCATGCGGTGCGGCTTCATTCCCGGTGGTCGAATCCATGCAGCGGCTGGCACCTCACTCGCTGCGACGCTCATCAACTGCTTCGTTCAGCCGATCGCCGCCCAACGCCAGGGCCGCGATGCACATGGAAGGCCCGGCGTGGAAGCGGCGTTACGCGAGATGGCAAGTACGTTGCAGATGGGGGGCGGCGTAGGCGTCAACCTGAGCGATCTGCCCGCTCGCTCGATTGCGGGTCACACATCGGGCCTCGATCCAGTGAGCGTGATCATGAAGATGGAATCAAACGGGCGCGGGCTCGCCCGTACCGGGGCCCGGCGCGCAGCACAAATGGCATTGCTCGATATCGATCATCCCGACATTCATGCGGTGATCGATCTCAAGCGTCATCACCGCCTGCAGACTGTCACGCTGTCGGTCTGTATCCCGGATGCGTTCATGCAAGCGCTTGGATCCGATCCATACGGACCGGATGCGGCTGCATACCGATGGGCACGGCTCCTTCAGGCCGCCTTCGACACTGGCAACCCCGGGGTGGTGTTCATCGATCAGGTGAACCGCGACGACAACCTCGGCGACATCGAGCATCTGCGCGCCTGTAATCCCTGCGGCGAACAGTATCTGCCCGACTACGGCGCATGCGACCTGGGGAGCATTAACCTTACCCGTCTGGTACGGCGACCCTTCACCCGAGTGGCCCGCGTGGATCTCGTCGCCCTCGGTCAACTCGCGCGAATCGCCGTCCGAGCACTGGATAACGTGATCGAACTCACCCGCTGGCCGCTCGAGCAGCAGGCGCGCGAGGCACGTCTCACCCGACGAATCGGTCTGGGTGTGACGGGGCTCGCCGACGCACTCATCATGCTGGGCCTGCGCTACGACCGCCAGGCAGGCCGCAATGTCGCCGCCGCCATGCTTCGGACAATTCGTAATGCCGCCTATTGTGGATCGGTGCAACTCGCGCTCGAGCGCGGTGCGTTTCCGCTCTTTGAAGCCCATCGCCTGCTGAGCCCGCCCCACGCTGCATCGCGTCTACCCTGGTTCATCAGGCGGCGAATTGAAAAACATGGGCTCAGGAACTCGCATCTGCTTGCGATCGCTCCGGCCGGTACGATTTCCCTCGCGATGGCCGATAACGTTTCAAGTGGCATCGAACCGGTCTTCGCGCCACGGACGCTGCGGCGGATTACCATGCCCGATGGCAGCGTGATCATGCGGACTGTCGACGATCATGCGCTACGCCGCCTTCGCGCGCTCCGCCCAGACAGCACCGCGCTCCCCGAAGCCTGGTGTGACGCTTCGACACTGAGCGCCGTGGACCATCTGCGGATGGTCGCAGCCCTGCAACCATTCGTGGATGCGGGGATCAGCAAGACCGTCCACCTGCAGGAAACCGCCTCCGTCCAGGACCTGGACCGACTGCTGCGATCCGCCTGGCGCTCGGGTCTGAAGGGGGTGAGCGTCTTTCGAGGAAGCGCCCTTCATCGAGACGTGCTTTGTGATGCGCGACGTTCAGCGCGCTAACGCCTAGGCTGCAAGGCCTCGACTGATCGGCCAGATTCACGCGCGGCTGCGCCGCCTAGACTCGACCGTCGTTCGCCCGAACGCTCTTCGCCGCTCTCCGCGGCCCCGTACACGCCCATGACCGAACAGCCCCCCAGCGGCGTCGCCGCCGAGCGCCACGCCGATCACTTGCGGCTTGCCACGCGAATGCTCGCCGAGCGATGCCACCTGCAGGCGCGCCAGGCGATTTTAGAACCAGCCATCGGCATCCCGATGATCTGCCTGGTGCTGGTCACCTTGCACCCTGGCATTGGCTCCGATCAACTCATTCCCTGGAGCGTGCTGCTGGGGGCAACACTCCTCCTTCGATCGGTCTGCGCCGCACGGTTCATCACGCGGCGCCGCCGCGACGACACCGACACGGTATCGATTGCCGGCGTCTTCAATCTCACCGCGGGGCTGACCGGACTGCTGATCGGCGCCTGCGCAGGCCTGTTTTTCGCGCAGGTCGACCACACCAGCCGCCTGGTCCTCACCGTACTGATCTTCGCCTGGCTGGCCCTGGGCGTACTCACCTATGCACCGTTTCCGCGCCACGCGCTGCTCTTTGGTGGCGCAGTGCTCGCGCAGCTCGCCGTGGCATGGGCGCTCGCCCCAGGCGTGCCCGGTAGCCTCGTTGCCGCCGGTGTCCTGCTTTACGGGGCGCTCCTCGCCCGCCTGTCCGCGGTCCTCAGCCGTGCGCTGCTACAGGCCATGCGACGCAAGCATCGCATCCGACAACTGGCTCGCGGGCTTGCAGAGCAGCGCGAGCAGGCGGCCAGGGCCGGGCGCAGCGCGGCACGTTTCCTGGCCGCTGCAAGCCATGACCTGCGACAGCCCGCGACGTCGCTGGGGCTGCTCGTGACCTTGATCCGCGAGCGGTGCCAGGATCCGGCGCTGCAGCCACTGATTTCAGCGGTCGATAGATCGGTCACCACCCTGAGCGATCTGCTCGCCAGTCTGCTGGATCTGTCTCGCCTGGAGAGCAATACCATGCAGCCGCAGCCCGAGTGGCTATCGCTGGAAGAGCTTTTCGAGGCACTGCGCGAAGAGTTCGAGCCCCGCGCGCAGGAGCGTGGCCTCACGCTCCTGGTCAGCAGCGCCCCCATCCGAATCCTGGCTGACCGGATTCTGCTTGCGCGCCTTCTTCGCAACCTGCTCGATAACGCCATGCGTTACACCGATCGCGGCGCCGTGACGCTCGCCGTCGCTCGCGGTGAGCGCTGCGTTTTAAGCGTCACCGATACCGGCATTGGTATTGCGCCAGAGCACCTTGAAAGAATTTTCGATGAACATGTGCGGATCAGCTCGCCGCAGCGCCGCTCGCCGCCAGGACTTGGCCTGGGCCTGGCGATGGTTCGCCGCCTCGCGCAACTGCTTGACGCTCGGATCTGCGCGCAGTCCGATGGCAGCCGAGGCAGCCGCTTCGAGCTCAGCTTCGCCCTGGAGCGCACAACCCCCGACGACTCGCTGCGTCCTGTTACTGAAGCGCCGCCGCCCGAGGTCATCGAGATGGTGACGAACAGGCCGTTGACGATCACGCCCAGCAGCAAGGCGCCCAGCGCCGCAAAGGCGTTGGCTTTGCCGCCGAAGATCCACGCCACGACGAAGGCGACGATTGGCGCCAGCACCGGCAGCAGCGACGGGATGATCATTTCCTTGATCGCCGCCTGCGTCAGCATGTCGACGGCGCGGCCATAATCCGGACGGTCGGCGCCGGAGCGGCGTACGGCGTCGAGGATCTGCTCGACATCGAGGTAGGTCTCGGCACTCGTCGCGCCGCGCAGCGGGACGGCGATGTCGGCCTCGTTGACGAACGGGGCCTCGGCGTCGGGCTCGGAGAAGACCGCGACGGTCTCGATGCCCATCGCGCGGGCCGTGCGGAAGACGCGGCGGGCGATCTCGCCGCGATTGGCCACCAGGACGCGTCGCACGGCCATCACATCCGGAAGACGCCGTAGGACTCGGCGCCGGCGATCGGCGCTGAATGCACAGCCGAGAGCGACAGGGTCAGG
>JALREG010000265.1 GCA_023253905.1 Burkholderiaceae bacterium | reverse complement strand
GCCATGTATGTGGGCATCACCAGCGCAGCGCTCGACCAGGCACTTCAATACGCCCGCGATCGGGTGGCCTTCGGGCGCCCGATCGGCGGTTTCCAGGCCGTGCAGCATCCGCTTGCCGACACGGCCACCGAACTCGAGCAGATCCGGCTCCTCACCACCAAAGCTGCCTGGATGCTCGCCCACGGCAAACCCTGCGCCACCGAAGCCGCCATGGCCAAGCTCGCCGCCACCGAAACCGCGGTGCGCGCCACCGATCGCTGTATGCGGGTGCTGGGCGGCTACGGCCTGGTCGAAGAAACGCCGATGGAACGGCTGTTCCGTGACACCCGGCTCGGCCCTTTCAGCCCAATCTCCAATGAGATGGTGCGCAATTTCGTCGGCGAGCGGCTGGGCCTGCCGCGCAGCTACTGACCCCGGACACGCCTCCCCATGAAAATCACCCGTCATTTCGTTACCGTTGGCGAGCGCCGCGTGCACTACCTGCGCGCAGGCAGCGGCCCGGCGGTCGCCATGCTGCATGCGTGCCCGGTCTCGGCCAAGGTGATGCGGCCGCTCATGCAGATCTTCGCCCGGCGCTTCACCTGCCTCGCCTTCGACATGCCCGGATTCGGTCAGTCGGACAAACTGGCCATCGCGCAACCCAGTGTGGAAGATTTCGCCGATGCATTGGCCGACACACTCACCGCGCTCGGCATTCAGAAGGTGGCGAGCTACGGACGGCACACCGGTGCCTCGATTGCGGTGGAGTTTGCAGCCCGCCATCCGAAGCTTTGTTCCATGGCACTTGCCGATGGTTATGCGGTGTTCACCAGCCGCTATTCCGACGAAGCACTCGAGCGCTATCTCGAACCCATCACCCCGGCCTGGGACGGCGCGCATCTGCTTCGCCTGTGGTTCCGCTACCGGGATCAGCATGCGTTCTGGCCCTGGAACGCGCAGGACGACGCGCATCGTTCCGACACCGACACGCCCGACACCGACTTCCTTCATCGCGGCGTGATCGAGATGCTCGAGGCGGGCAACGACTACCGCATCGGTTATCGCGCCCCGTTTCGTCATCGTGAGCTTGAGGTCATTGCCGATCTCAAAGTGCCCGTTTGCTTTGGCAACCGCCCGGGTGACAGCATGTACAAGACCCGGCCGCTTTATCCGGCCGGTATCTGGGATGCCGATGTGCCGCGAGAATTCCAGGCGGCCTCCGAAATGGAGCTTGACCTGCTCTCAAAGCATCCGGCCGAGACGCCACCCGCGGCGCCCGAGTGCGCCCCGATCGCCGGCCGTAGCACCGATCGGTTCATCGATTTGCATGGCGCTCAGATTCTGGTGCGCTCAGTCGGTGATCTGAATGGCCCCGTGGCGCCGCTTCTTCTCATTCATCACGCACCAGGCTCGTCCTGGCTTTACCGATCGCTGATGAATGAGGTCGGCCAGACGGTACCCGTCATTGCCATCGATCTGCCCGGGCACGGGGAATCCGAACCGTTACCTGGCAACCCTCAGACCGTCGCCACCTGGGCCGATACCGTGATCGCGGTGCTCGATCAGCTTTCGGTTACGCGGGTCCACGCGCTGGGTCACCTGGGCGGCGCAGCGGTCGCGCTGGAACTCGCCGTCGGTCGACCCGAGCGGGTCGCGTCACTTCTGCTCGACTCGCCCTTTTTCCTGAATGACGCCGACCGGGCGCTGTTTCGCTCGCATCCCGCGCCTTCGCTTGAGCCCGATCCGGAAGGCTTTCACCTGTTGCGCGCCTGGCACCACCTGCGCGACGCCGAGCTTTGGTGGCCCTGGTTTCGCCGCGAGAAAGCATTCCAGAGCCCACGCCCCTCGCGACTCGACCCCGAGGCGCTCACCGAGCGCGCTCGCGAGGTGCTGAAGCAGCCGCGAAGCTATGCCGCCGCCTGGCGTTCCGTCGTGAACTATGCCTGGAGCGGTCGACTCGCGGCCTGCGTTCAACCGCGCGTAGTGCTCGCAGACCACAACGATCTGGCCTCGCATCTCATCGACCCGATCGCGAAGGCAGGCAACGCGCGCGCACTGCGCTGTGAGCCCGGCCGCAAGGCCGAGACGATTCTGCGCTTCCTGGACAGTCTGCCCGCTTCGTGCTCTACCGCAGGCGGATGCCAGACAGGCGCATGCTGTTCACCCGGCGCGTGCCAGCCCGGCTGCTGCACGCCCACCCAACCCTGACCCCCTGAGGCCTGCCTTGAGACCCACCGCCATTCAACCCGCCCACTTCCCCTGGTTCGATTACTCCCGCTATTCGTTTTCGTTAGGTCTCAAGGCGGGCGCCGGCGCCTATCTGTCCGGGCACACAGCCTCGGAACACGACCCCGAGACCAAACGCATGGTGGTGCGCGGCAACATGAGCACACAGGTTCGCACCGCATGGAAAAAAATCGGTGCCATTCTCGAGGCGGCTGGTTACGGCTATGGCGATGTGGTGCGCGTGGTCGAGTATCTGCGCCCCGAAGGGATTGAACGCTATGCCGAGGCTGCCGCCGTACGCGCCGAAGTGTTGGGTGCCAATCGGCCAGCGGTTCACACGGTGCCGGTGAAAAGCCTGCTCCGCCCCGAAGCGTTTCTCGAGATCGAGGTCACAGCAGGGCCTGTGGGCGCGGAAACACGCTTTGGCGATGGCCTGCCCTCCGCGCGCGAATCGGCCGGTGTCGTGTTCCTGCCCTCGGTGCTTCCCACCGATGATCAGGGCAACGTGATTGGCGTGGGCGACATCGGCGCGCAGACGCAGGCAATTTTTGAGAAGGCGGGCCGGATGCTGGCCGCTACCGGACTTTCCTTTGCCCATGTGGTGAAAACGGTCGACTATCTGTTGCCGGCCGGACTGTCGGGCTACAAGGCAACCGGCAAAATTCGCCGGCAATTTTTGGGCCCCGTGTACCCCGGTGCGGCGGGCATCCTGATGCCGCGGCTGTGTCATCCGGACGCACTCATTCAGTATGATTTCATCGCCACGCGAGACCTGCCGGTGGCGGTCAATCCGGGTTGGGATCGCTATCAGAAGCTCACCTACAGCCCCGCAGTACGTGCCGGGAAGCTGCTCTTCATGTCAGGACAGGGGTCGCTTGATCCAGCCACCGAACGCGTGCTGTTCGATGGCGATGTGGTGGCGCAAGCCGAGTACACCTACGGCAACATCATCAAGGTGCTGGAGGCGGCGGGCGCCGGCCCGCAGAACCTGGTGAAGACGATTGAGTATGTGACCCCTGCGGGGCTTGCGCGCTATCGCGACGTGGCGGGGGTGCGCGCGAGGCTCCTGTCACAGCCGTTTCCCGCCTCCACCGGTCTGGTATGCGAGGCGCTGCTGCGGCCCGAGATGCAGATCGAGGTCGATCCCTTTGCCATTCTGGACTGACCGCAGGAGGCCTTTGTATGTCGCTCCTTACCGACGAACTGCGCGCCATGATCGGGAAGCAGGTTCACTATCCTGCACGCGAGCCGATGGGGCGCGCCTCCATCCGCTATTTCGCCATCGCCATCGATGATGACAATCCGGTCTATCGGGATGAGGCCTATGCGCGCGCAGCGGGTCATGCCGATGTCATTGCGCCGCCAACGCTGGTCTGCGAAACCTGCCAGACCGCCGACCGTCAACCCGATGCCGATGGCTACATCGGCCATGACTGGCATCTGCCGGTGGGCAACAGCCGCCTGATCCGCGCGGGTAACGACTACAGTTTCGAGCGGCCGGTGCTCGCAAGCGACTCGATCTCGGCCACCTGGACCCTGGAGAGCATGGTGGAAAAGCCGTCGTCACGCGGGGGCACGCAGCTCTTCGTGCAATCCGTGGCGCGCTATACCGATGCCGAGGGAAAGCTGGTCGCCACCAACCGCGAAACGCTGGTCATCCAGCCGCTTGGGACTGCGGGCTGATGCACGGCATGAACCTCCTCGAACTGCGCGACGCCAAAGCCCTGCATCCGCGCTCGCCCGCTCCAGTCTGATCCACCGACCGATACCCATGACCCTCAACGCCGCTTCCACGCCCCCATCCACCACAGCCAGCGTGGTGCTGCAACCGACTGTGGACCCCGCAGCGCTCACGCCAGGCACCTCCCTCCCCGGCTGGGAACATTGCTTTACCGAGGTGGATCTGGTTGCCTACGGCGCAGCCACCTGGGACTGGCATCGGGTCCACTATGACCTTGCCTATGCAAAGAGCCGAAAGCTGCCGGGCGTGTTGATTGATGGTCAGGTGTATGGCGCGATCTTTGCCAAGCTCGCCACGCGCTGGGCGGGACCCGGTGCTTTTCTTTCCGGCATGGGCTTGAAGATGCGATCGATGGCGTTTGCCGGCGATACGCTGCGCGCGGAGGGTGAGGTGCGTTCAGTGGAATCGCTTGCTTCGGGCGATCAGGTTCAGCTCTCACAGCGGCTCCTCTGCGGCGACCGGCTGATCGCCGAGGCGCTCACCACCCTGCGGTTTTCGAAGCGCTGATCCACCGCCATGGGCTGGTCGAGCTTTCACACCCTCACGTGGCAGGCGGCGCCGATGCCCTACAGCAGCGGGCCGGTCAGCCTCGCGCGGCTGCCATCGGGCAACGATGACTTTCTGGCCTTTGTCCGATTCCCTCCGGGATGGTCGCGAAGCCAGCCGGTGGTCTATGAAGCGGCCGA
>JALREG010000173.1 GCA_023253905.1 Burkholderiaceae bacterium | reverse complement strand
GTGGATATCAGCGCAAGGTGATTGCGAACCCCCGCTCGACCATCAGCCCGGCGATAGCCGGCAAACCCCGGCGATGATTCAGCGGCAGTTGTGGACATGGACATGCTCACCCGTTGCGATCGATCGCGTAGCAAGCCCGATGACAACCCCATACTTGATGACAGGTTCGCCCTCGGCGATGTCCTGTGAGGCCGCCTTGTGGCCGAAGGCGATCGGCCCGCGCAGCGCGAGCCCGCAGCGCGTACGCGTTTCGTCAATCAGAGAATCGATCAGCGTGACGACATTGTCAGAGGGGTGAACCTGAAGCGCGATTCGCGGCACGCGGTGGGCCTTTCAAACTTGAATCAGCAGGATGTTTTGCGAGCGCTTCTAGTGTATCTTCGCCGCCAAATCACAACAATCCCGGAGACAGTCATCTTGAAGCGTCTGCGCCATGCCGCGCTTCTCGTTTTGCCCTGGTGCCTGCTGATCGCAGTCTGGCACACAGTCGCCGTGTCGGGCTTGGTGAATCCGGGCCTGATGCCCACACCCGCGCAGGTCGGCAGCAAGCTCACAAGCCTGCTCTTCGGGGACCGGCTCGCGGTCGATATCCTGCGCTCAACACAGCGTGTGACCCTGGGCGTGCTGTTGGGCATATTGCTTGCTGTGCCGGTCGGATTCCTGATCGGTTGGTATCGCAACGCACGCACGTTCCTCGATCCGCTCATCAATTTTTTCAGGGCGCTGCCGCCGATCGCCCTGATCCCTCTGGTGGTCGTGTATTTCGGTATCGATGAGCCGGCCAAGGTGATCATTCTTTTTTACGCGAGTTTTTTCGCGGGTGTCATCGTCATGTACGAGGGTGTCGCCCAGATCAGCCCGATCTTCATCAAGGTGGCGCGAACGCTGGGCGCGAGCGACCTCGAGATTTTTTTCAAGGTGATCGTTCCGCTCACCATGCCTCACATTCTCACCGCGCTGCGAGTAGCCCTGGGCGTCGCATGGGCCACGCTGGTGGCCTCAGAGCTGGTGGCCGCGCAGCAGGGCCTGGGCGCGCTCATTCAGAGCGCGGGATCGTTTTTTCAGATCGATGTGATTTATGTCGGGATCGTCTGCATTGGCACCGTTGCGCTCAGCATGGACCTCGCGCTGCGCGCGCTCACGCGTCGCCTGATTCGCTGGCAGGACCGGGTCGAGGCGCAGTAATGGAGAGCCCGTTGTGAATGCGCCGCGGATCATGTTTGACGACGTGTCGGTGGATTTTGAAACCGAGCGCGGACCACTCAGGGTGGTCGATCGGGTGTCGCTCGCGGTGCACGATCAGGAGTTCATTTGCATCGTAGGGCCATCGGGCTGTGGCAAGACGACCCTCATGAATATTGTGGCGGGCTTCGTTGGACCAAGCTCAGGACGGGTCACACTCGACGGTCAGCCAATCACTGGGCCAGGACGCGACCGCGGGGTGATTTTCCAGGAATATGGCGTCTTCCCTTGGCTGACCGTGCGCGACAACATCCTGTTCGGCCTGCGGTTAAAAAGCAGCCGGGTGCCAGCCTCCGAGCAGCAAGGGGTGTGTCAGAAGTATCTTGAACTGATGGGGCTCGCCGATTTTGCCCAGGCGTTCCCGAAAACGCTTTCAGGCGGCATGCGTCAACGACTGGCCATTGCCCGTGCCTATGCTGCGCAGCCTGAATTCCTGCTGATGGACGAACCTTTTGGCGCGCTCGATGCGCAGACCCGTTCCAAGATGCAGAATCTGCTGCTGGAGGTGCTGGAGCGCGAAGGCAAGACGGTGATGATGATCACCCACTCGGTCGATGAGGCGATCTACCTCGCTTCACGAATTGTTGTGGTCACTGCAAGGCCCGCGCGTATCAAGGCAATCATCGATGTCCCGTTTGCTTACCCCCGCCACGAAGGTCTGCACGAGACACCCGAATTCGGTACGCTCAAGGCCCATGTGCGCGACCTGGTCATGGCCGAATACGAGGTGCAGCAACAACTCGGCTCGGCCTCAATGGGTGCCGCCTGATATGCAAAGCTGGTTTGCACGGGCGTCAGATGGCCTCTTTAACACCACCGCCGGCCGAGACCGGTAAAGGGAGACAGCGTGAACCATCACATCAAAGCGGATCGCCGCCAGCTGCTGGCGGCAGGTGCCTCGGCCCTCGGGCTGGCGGGCTTGGGCGCCCCGGTCATTGCCCAGAGCCGAACCCGTATCCGGGTGGGCTATGTCGATACACTCGCGGTCACCGGGCAGATCTGGACAGGTGTGCATCGCGGTCACTGGGCGAAGGAAAACATCGAGTTCGACCCAGTCAAATTCAATACCGGCCTTGAGTTGTTCAACGCCATGATTGGTGGCAGCCTCGATATGCTGTCCACCGGCGCGGTGATCTCCAACTTCCCGGCGCGAGGCCAGGGCAAGGCTTTTCTCATCAATAACATCGAATTCGCCACTGCGCAGCTTTGGGTTCGCGAAGATCAGGGCGTGAAGAGCTGGGCTGATCTCAAGGGAAAGAAGATCGCTACCACGTTAGGTACGACCGCCCATGTTTTTGCCGACGCTGCACTGCGCGCCAACGGGCTGGATCCTGCCAAGGACGTAGAACTCGTCAATCAGGGCATGCCGGTTGCGGTCACCAGCTTTATTTCAGGTGCTGTGCCCGCGGTGGCACTCTGGGTGCCGTTCAACATTCAGGTGCGCGCCCGCGTGCCGTCGGCAAAAATGCTGGTGGATGCATCAGCCTATTTCCCGAAGTCGGCCATTGTGGGGGGGTGGGCAGTGCGTGCTGACTACTACGAGAAAAATCGTCCCATTCTCGAGCGTGTGGTTCGCGGCTGGGCGGCCTCGAACGACGACCTGATCCGGAATTCCGCTGAGATCCTGCCCGTGATCCAGTCAAAGAATTATGCCCAGGTCCCCCTCGAAGAGCTGCAGGAGCAATTCAAGGCCTCGCGCTATTACCCTGCGGCCGAATGGCGAAAGCTTTATCAGGACGGCACTGCACTCGGATGGCTGCAGCAGGTCACCGATTTTTATGCGCGGGTGGGTGGCATTCAGAATCCGGTGCCCGCCAAAACCTATTTCGACACCTCGCTGCTCGTGAACAACGTGGCGGGCTAAGGACCACGCTGTGTGGGCTGATCGCTGGGATCACATCATCGTCGGCGCGGGCTCCGCCGGCTGCGTGCTGGCCAACCGGCTGGTGCGCGCCGGCCGTCGGGTCCTCCTGCTCGAGGCGGGGGGGCCCGATGGTGCGTTCTGGGTCCGACTGCCAGTCGGCTATTTCCGTACCATCTTCGATCAGCGGTTTGCGCGGCTCTTCGAGGTCGAGCCGCAGCCGCAGACCGGTGACCGGCGAATTATCTGGCCCCGCGGGCGGATTGTGGGGGGGTCGAGTTCGATCAATGGCCTCCTCTACATCCGCGGCCAGCATGCCGATTATGACGACTGGGCGCGTTCCGGTGCCACCGGCTGGTCGTATCGCGAGGTTCTACCGTTCTTTCGCAAGTCCGAACGTTTCAACGGTGTGGCAAACGACTATCACGGCACCGATGGTGAATTGGGCGTGTCCGAGTTGCGAAATGACGATCCGAGCTGTCTTGCCTGGCTCGAAGCGGCGCAGCAGTTCGGGCTGCCCGCTAACGCCGATTTCAACGCGCAGACCGATTTCGGCGTGGGGCGTTATCAGTTGTCGATCCTGGGCCGCTGGCGCTGCAGCGCGTCGGTTGCGTTTCTGAAACCCGTGAGCGGGCATGCCGGGCTCTCTGTTCGCACTGGCGTGCTGGTCTCGCGTGTGCTGTTCGAGGCAGGGCGTGCCGTCGGCGTGGAGGCACACATCGACGGCGTCGCGCACGCGTTTCGCTGCGAAGGCGATGTCATCCTGTCCGCAGGAAGCCTGCAGTCGCCGCAGCTCTTGCAGCTGTCCGGTGTGGGGCCCGCCGATCATCTGCGTGCGCTGGGCATCCCGGTCATTCATGATGCTCCCGAGGTGGGCGAGAACCTCCAGGATCACTACCAGGCGCGGACCATCGTACGGCTGAAGGATCCGATCTCGCTCAACAACCAGGTTCGCAGTCTTGCCGGCCTCGCCCGAATGGGCTGGCAATGGCTCGCGGATGCGCGCGGGCCGCTCACTGTTGGGGCCGGACAGGTGGGCGGATTTGCCTGCTCCTCGCAGGCGGAGGGGGGGCGTGCCGATATTCAGTTCAATGTGATGCCGCTGTCGGTCGACAAGCCCGGCACACCGCTTCATGAGTTTCCCGGTTTTACCGTATCGGTATGCCAGTGCCGCCCCGAGTCGACCGGATCGATCCGAATTCGCAGCACCGATCCAGCCGAGGCCCCTCGCATCACGGCCAACTATCTGACCGAGGAGCGTGATCTCAAAACCCTCGTCGAAGGTCTCCGGATGTGCCGCGAGATTTATCGGCAGCCGGCATTCGCTGACCGATGGGTCGAGGAAAAGCTACCCGGTGACACCAGTCTGGAAGACTTCGCGCGCCGGTTTGGTGGCACGGTATTTCATCCGACCAGCACCTGCAGGATGGGCAGTGATGCCCGGGCGGTGGTGGATCCGCAGCTGCGCGTGCAGGGGGTGGAAGGGCTTAGGGTGATTGATGCCTCGGTGATGCCTCGCGTGGTGTCAGCCAACACCAACGCAGCCACCATCATGGTTGGCGAACGTGGTGCCGCGCTGATGCTGGGTGATTGAGCGCGACCACCGCGGAACGTTCCCAGACCGGGTCACTCGGCTTTAATGCCCTGTTCCTTCACCACCTGACTGAATACCCTGATTTCGCGTGACACCAGCGCATCGAGATCAGCGGGCGGGCCTGCGACAATCGTGAGCCCCTGGGCCTCCAGCCGGCCGCGCACATCCGTCTCGGCCAGCGCGGCGGCAGCTGCACCATGGAGCCGCGCGATGACGGCCGCAGGGGTTCCTGCTGGTACAAACATGCCTACCCAGGTATCGGACTCGAAACCAGGAAACGCTTCGCCGATGGTGCCTACGGCCGGCAAAAGCACGCTTCGTGCGCGTGACGTGATGGCAATCGGTTTGAGCCGCCCTGCCTTGATGTGCTGCATCATGCCCCCCAGCGTTCCCAGCACGGCGGGAACCTGGTTGCCGATCACATCCGTCATGGCGGGGCCCGCGCCCTTGTAGCCCACATGGGTGAGTGGCTGGCCGCTCATCGATTGCAGCACGGCGCCTGCAAAATGCCCGGGCGAGCCCACGCCGCCCGTCGCATACTGACCGAAGCGCGCGTCGCTTTTCGCGAGCGCAAGCCACTCCTGCAAGGTGTTCGCAGGGACCGAGGGATGCACCGCAATGGCCTGCGGCAGGAGCCCCACCAGTGTGACGCCACGCAGGTCGCGCTCGGTGTCAAAGGGTAGTTTCGGGTTCATCGCCTGGTT
>JALREG010000376.1 GCA_023253905.1 Burkholderiaceae bacterium | reverse complement strand
CTTTCACCTCTTTGTCTGCCAAAGAATGTCCTGATCTGCTGAATCATTTTTTGTTGGACAGGGCTTTGGAATAGATAAAGACTTGGTTTTGCTCATGGATTCCTCGCTTGTCTTGCTTACGCTTGGCAAACTCCTCACCTTGTTTAAACCGCTTCATTTTGGTGTCAGTTAACCAGACCGATGACTGACCTTTGTAATCAAATGCGTTTGTCAAGTGTTGCGCTCCTTTAATTTGGCTTCAATAGTTTTGTAAAAAGCATTTTCAAGTCGCCTACCTTGAACTATCTTGTAAGCCTCGTTGTAGCATTCTTATGACTGCCCGGAGTACCGGCGCTGATCACATTCAGGACGCCCGGCGGCAGAATACCGTCCAGCAGTTCCATCATGCGGTAGGCCGAGAGTGGGGCCTGATAGGGCGGCTTCATGATGACCACGTTGCCGGCAGCCAGCGGAGGCGCCATTTTGCCCGCAGTGAACATGATCGGATGGTTGTAGGCGACGATCCGTGCACACACACCGTAAGGCTCGCGCAGCGAGTAATTCAGGATGCCCTCGCCCATCGGCAGTGTTTCGCCCTTTATCTCGGTGGCAAGCCCGGCGTAGTACTCGATCTGCACCGCCGCGATCAACGCATCGCGCTGCATCTCGCTGATCGGGTTACCGCAGTTGGCAGCGTCAATCATGGCGAGTTCGAATGCGTTTTCACGTAGCACCGCCGCCACCTTACGCAACAGCCCCGCGCGCTCGAGCGGTTTTAATCGTCGCCAGGTCTCAAAGCCCGCCTGCGCAGCACGCACTGCAGCATCGACGTCCTCAGCATTCGCCTCAGCCACGCGGCCCAGCGACTCACCCGTGGCCGGGTTCACCGTATCGAGATAGCCGCCGCGCGGCTCATGCCAGGCACCGCCGTAGTAAAGGTCACGGCGGCGTGGCAGTCGTTCAGAAATCGGTCGTACAGGATGCGGAGCATTCATGATGGACATCCTTCAACGTTTATGGATCGCCGCTTGCGTGCTGTTCTGTCCGCTCATGTTTGAGTCATAGCCGGGCACCACCGATGCGTCGATCACGCAAACCCGGCCCGCACGCACCGCAGCCAGGCCATCCCGGAGTGCCTGCAGAAGGTCTTGCGCGCGCCGCACCGGTCCGATGCCAAGCGCCCCCATTGACTCAGCCATTTTGGCAAGATCGATTTCAGGCTCGGTCATGCGCTGGCCTATCCAGCGGTTTTCCACTGGCCGAGAGCGCTCGCGCGCAACGCGTTCCTGATGCAGTTCGTCATTGAAGAACGAGTGGTTATTGCAGACCACGATCAGCACCGGAATGCCATAACGCACCGCGGTCCAGACTGCGGTGCTGCCCATCAGGAAATCACCGTCACCCAGGAGCGCGACCGGCACTCGAGAAGACTGGTCATCGCGTAGGGCAAGCGCTACGCCCACGGCGTTACCGGGACCAGCGCCCAGACCGCCGCCGCCGTCCGCACCCAGGTAGTCCATGGGTGAGATGAAGTCGCGATAGCCGCCATTCCAGCCAAGGGGCAGCCGTACGATGCAGAGCTCCTCGGGGCGCGCGACCTGGTGAAGCACGGCGGCGAGTTGGCGCAGGCTCACCTGATCGTCATCCGCCGGGGGCGCCAGCGGCACACGGACTGGCCATTGGCGCGGCGGGCGAGGTCGACAGACTGACAAAAGTGCCTCCACAGCCGCATCGGGTTCGCAGAGCATGAATACATCCGCAGGTGGGAGGCTTCCACCATCCATGCTCCAGCCGCGGTGCAGATGCATGTCAAGCGATACATTGATGACCTTGGCGCTGCACGGCGCACCCTGCAGTGCCTGCTTGAACGCCCCGCCCGGGTCCACCCAGTCGAGCATCAGCACGACATCAGCCCCTCGAAGCGCGGCGCTGGCCTCTGAGCTCAGAAAGGCACCGGGCGGTCCGACATGCTGCGGATGCGCGGTCGGAAAGCCAGCGGCGTTCTTCAAATCAGTAATCACCTCTGCCTGAAGAGCCTCGGCCAGCGCAACACGGCTTGCCCAGTCATGGTCGCTTCGCGATACGCGACCCAGCAGGATGACCGGCCGCTCGGCCGCGGCAAGCAGCGCCGCCGCGTGTTCGACATCGGCGGGAGCCGGTGGCGGCGCACCGGGCGCGGCATAGCGAATCGGATCTGGAATCGGCACCGGTGTATCGAGCCGGGCTTCCTGTAGCGCCGCGTCGAGATTGATGTAGACCGGCCCGCGCGGCGCGGTCTGCGCAATCTGCGACCCGCGGAGCAACGCCTCGATCGCAGCAGGGATCGAGCCCGGCTGGTTGTCCCACTTGGTGTAGTCGCGCACCAGCGCGCCCTGATCGCTTGCGGTGTGGATCCAGTCGATCCAGGGACGGCGGCGCGCTGCATCCCAGGGACCGGTTGCACCGAGCATCAATAGCGGCACCCGGTCACACCAGGCGTTAAACACCGCCATGGTGGCGTGCATGAGCCCCACGTTGGAGTGCAACACAGCACCCATCATCCGGCCACTCGCCTTCGCATAACCGTGCGCGATGGCAACGGCCACTTCCTCGTGCAGGCAGAGAAGCATCTGTGGGGCTTCGTTACCCAGATGATTGACAAGGCTGTCATGCAGCCCGCGATAGCTCGCGCCGGGGTTAAGCGCGAGCCACGGCACACGCATGGCCCGGAGGCAGTCGGCGATTGAATCGCTTCCCCAGTGCTGCCCGTTCGAAGTCGCGGGAACGGGCTCCTCTCGTCTCAGTGTCATGGTGGATCAGTCTGCCTTGATATTGGCATCGCGAATGACCTTGCCCCAGCGGGCGTGGTCATCGCGAATGGTGGCGGCGAGCGCCTCGGGAGTGCTGGTAGAAACCTCGATACCCTGGCCCGCGAGATTAGCCTTGACCTCGGGCTGGTTCAGTACTCTGGCGATATCGGTATTCGCTTTGCTTACGATATCAGCCGGAACCCCGGCTGGCATGAACACGCCCAGCCACACGTCGAGCGCCACTCCTGGCACGGTCTCGGCAATGGCCGGAAGATCAGGGAATGCGGCAAAGCGCTTACCACCTGCCCCGGCGAGCAGCCGGAGCCGCCCCTCCCGGATATGTGGCAGCAGCGAATTGACCGCGCCGATGAACACCTGGATGCGGCCGCCTATCAGGTCGGTGATCGCCCCCATCGCACCTTTATAAGGCACGTGCTGGATCTGGATGCCAGCGGCGAATTTGAGCTGCTCGGTGGCCAGTTGCTGCGGCGAGCCGTTGCCCGAGGAGCCGTAATTGAGTGCGGCGGGATTTCGCTTCGCATAGTCGATCAGTTCAGCCACGTTTCGCACCGGCAGCGACGGATTGACCACCAGCACGAAGGGCACCAGGGCCACGTTGGTAATGGGTGTGAAATCCTTGAACGGATCAAAGGGCGTCTTGCCAACATGCGGGTTGAACACAAAAATGTTGTTGGCACCCAGCAGCCAGGTGTAGCCATCTGGAGCGCTTCGCGCCACAAACTCGGTGCCGAGGTTCATGCCGGCGCCAGGACGGTTTTCAACCGTCACGGGCTGCCCCCACATCTCGGACAGGCGCTGTGCTATGGCGCGTGCCACCACGTCATTACTGCCGCCGGTGGTGATCGGCACGATGAATCGCACCGGTCTGCTGGGATAGGACCCGCTTTGGGCCGACAACGCGGGCGACAGCAGAGCCAGCGATGAAGCGGCAAGTATCTTGCGGCGAAACGGTTGAATCAGGCGCTCTGACATGAACAGGTCTCCTCTTTATTCCGGTTGCCGATACAGGTGCCAGGACCGTTCTCGTGAACGGGCATCGCGCCCATCTACCAGGGCATTTTCTCGCCGCTGAAATTCATCGCTGATCCGCTGTCGGCCGCAGTGAGCCTCGCGATGACGCCGCGAAGCAACCCCACACGGGGCGCTGGATCGTTTAACTGGTCCCAGGCTGATTCATAGCGCGTCATATCGGTGCGAAGCAGACCTGGACTGAGCGTGACCGCGATCAGTTCAGGATGATCCACGGCAAAGGAGCGCCACAGCGCGTTAAGTGCGGTCTTGGACGCTCGATACGAATAATGCCCACCCATGCCGTTTGAGCCGATTGAACCCAGGAGGCTGCTGATCGCGATCAGCTTTCGCTCGCGTCCGGCCCCCACATGTGGTGCGAAGGCGGCCGCCACCCGCAGCGCACCCATTGCATTGACCCGGAAGTCTGTAAGCCAGGCTTCATCGGCGATATCCAGCGGGTCGCTTTTGGGGTGTGCTGACATCACGCCGGCGTTAGCGATCAGGACATCGATCGACTGCCCGGCGAGTGCCGCGGCGAGTCCACGAATCGAGGCGGTGTCGGTTACATCGAGCGGCACCACATCGGCGGCGGGCAGGCAATCAAGGAGCGACTGCGCGCGCGCCGGCTCGCGGCATGCCGCAATCACGCGCCATCCGTCGGCGACATACTGGCGGGCAAACTCAAGGCCGATGCCGCGGTTGGCGCCGGTGATCAGAACGGTTGGCATGCCGAATCTCACTGATAAAAAATCGGATAGTGCTCATCCCCACACAAACGCGGAAGCCGGATCAAACGGATGGGTCGCTTTCCAGTGCCGCGCAATATCGATCCGGCGTGTCACCCATACCCGATCATGCGACTGAACGTGATCAAGAAAACGCTGCAACGCGCGCATCCGCCCCGGCCGTCCGAGCAGCCGGCAGTGAATGCCGATGCTCATCATGCTGGGGTGCTCATCGCCCTCAGCCCAGTGCACATCAAACGCATCCCGAAGATATTCGAAGAACTCATCGCCGTGGCTGTACCCCTGAGGCAGCGCGAAGCGCATGTCGTTCGCATCCAGCGTGTAGGGCACAACCAGGTGCGGGGCGAGCGCTCCGTCGCTGCGGCGGACCTGCATCCAGAATGGCAGGTCGTCGCCGTAGTAGT
>JALREG010000204.1 GCA_023253905.1 Burkholderiaceae bacterium | reverse complement strand
CGACATGAGAGACCGTCTGGAGAGCAGCATCAAGCAGGCCAAAGCACAGATCTGGAACGGCCAGCACCAGTTGTTTGATCGCGCGCGCGATACCGCGCGCCGGACGAACGAGGCCGTCCATATTCACCCCTGGACGGCGGTCGGCATGGCCGCAGGCGCAGGGCTACTGCTCGGCGCATTGATCATGCGACGCTGAACCCGACATGCAGCCGGAAAACTCCGGAGGGGGGTTCGGAGCCCGGCTGCGCGCGGTCGGAATCGCGTTCGGCGAGCTGGTACTCACGCGGCTGAGCCTGGTCGCAACCGAGTTCGAATGGCTAATCGCCACCGCCTTGCGAGCCCTACTCGCAGGGCTCGCCGCCGTCGCCCTGATGTGCCTTGCCATACTGACTGCGATCACCGCAATGATCATGGCCGTTCCCGAATCAGCGCGCGCCATGGCTGCAGCGCTCGCTGCCTGTGTGCTGGCCTTGGCCGCGGCGGGGCTGTTTGTGTGGAGCGCGAGGCTGGCCCGGTTCGGCACCTTTTCGGGAAGCCTGGCAGAACTTCGCACCGATCTCGACTCACTTCAAACGACTGACCCTGGACGCGAGTCCCCTCCTGCGCGAACAGCCAACCCCGACCATGAGCACCCCTGACGTAAACCCGCTCGTATTGGCCTGGCTTGACTCACCGCGGGCGCGTGTCGCAGCAATCCGGCAACGAATTTCCCGCCAGCGGGAAGGCTTCGCGGCTGGCTTCCAATCGCTCATTCCATCGCGCATCGAGCAACGCCCACCCAAACCCTTTCCGGTGTTCGGCATCAGCGTCGTCCTCACGGCTGCGCTGGTGCTCGTTACCTATCGGCGCGCGCGGGTGATCACGCAAGCCGCCGTTTCAACGGGCTGGCTCGCCTGGCGCGCATTGCGACTCGCCAGGGCCCTCTCAACGGCGCTCAGCGCCCAGCCTTCACGCGCTGAAGCAACCCGTCAGGGCCGCACACGCGCCTCCTGAGAGGGCTGATGCTCGGCCACCCGGACCAACATGGCGAGTTCATGGGAGAGCGCCTGCGACAGATCATCGCTACTCAGAACGCCCACCAGTTCACCGCGAATATCAACCACCGGCAGGCGCCTGACCCCACGGCTTCGCATCTTCTGAATCGCCTCACCCAGCGAATCACTGTCATGTGCGGTGACTGCTGGTCGCACAACGATGTCACCCGCGGTGATCGCCGCGGCATCGAGCCCAGTGGCCACCACCTCCACCACGATATCCCGATCGGTGACCACTCCAATCGGGCGACGGGTCAGGCCCTCTCCCGATACCACCACCACTGATCCCACATGCCTGGATCGCATCAGCGCAGCCACCTGCTGCAGGAGAAGATCCTCAGTGCAGGTGACAGGTTCGCGCGACATGATCGTTCCGACATTGCTCATTTCCGCTCCTGACAATCCGGTGCGATCACCCCGTGTGCTCGCCCACCTGATCGAGCAGGCAGTGTCCCGCGCTCGCGGAGGGCGCATCTTGCGCCCGCACAAGCCTGCTGATCGCGGCGGCTGAGCGACCTATAATCGGTCGTATGAACCTGATCGCTGCGCTCCTTGCGTTGATCGCCCCGGTTGCTGCGCTCGCGCAGTGGTCGGGTACCCCGCCCTACATCGAGGCGCCAAACCGCACCGAGCGCGAGGCACCCTTTCAGGCAAGGATTCAGCATCTGTCTGATGGCGACTCATTCGTCGTGCGTACCGAAGATGGCAGACGGGTCCCGATTCGACTGTCGGCCATTGATGCTCCGGAAAAGAATCAGCCCTACGGCGATGTGGCGCGCCGGTCGCTACTCGCACTCGTAGAGGGCAAATCGCTCACCATCGTTCCGATCAAGCGCGACCCCTACGGGCGCACCGTCGCCCGCGTGCTGGCTGGCGACACCGACGTGGGTCTGGAGCAGGTGCGCGCAGGCATGGCCTGGCACTACAAGCGCTATGAAACGGAGCAGGCACCCCGCGACCGCCGTGAGTACGCACGCGCAGAGCAGCAGGCGCGGGACACGAGGTCGGGCTTATGGGAGCAGCTCGAGCCCATGCCACCGTGGCGCTTTCGCGAGCAGCAGCGCCGCCGCCAGGGCGCGGCGCTTATGCCGTCCGTTTATGCGTGGGTCAGTCAGCCCGCTTGCTGAACGCGGTTCAGCATCTGTCTCTGTCTGAGCGTTTCATACAGGATCACCCCGGCCGCCACCGACACGTTCAGGCTCTCGACCTGCCCATGCATCGGGATGCGCACCAGAAGGTCACAGCGCTCTCTCGTCAAGCGCCTGAGCCCTTTACCTTCCGCCCCCAGCACCCAGGCGATACGGCCCCCCAGTTCGGCGGCATAGAGATCGTCCGCGCTCTCGTCGGCTGCTCCGATCACCTGGAAACCGTGTTCCTGAAGCGTATCGATGGTGCGCGCAAGATTGGTCACCATGAGATAAGGCACGCTCTCCGCGGCCCCGCTCGCGGTCTGAATCGCCGCTTCGGTGAGCGCACAGGCATGGTCCTTGGGTGCGATCACCGCATAGACGCCAGCCCCGTCCGCAACCCTTAAACACGCGCCCAGGTTGCGCGGATCGGTCACCCCGTCGAGCAGCAACAGCGTGATTGGCGCCTGCGGGCTGGTATCCAGTCCTGCGAGTAATTGATCAAGCGTGACGCTGGGTACGCTCACTTCGGACAAAGCCACCACGCCCTGATGACGTTTACCGGGGCACATGCGCTCGATCCGCTGACCATCGACACCGTGAAGACTCACGCCTGCGGTCTGAGCGAGCCGCTCCAGTTCGCGCATTCTGGGGTCGTTTCGACCCGTATCAACATAGAGCTCAGTGATGCCACCAGGATCGCGCTTCAGACGAGCCAGCACCGCATGGAATCCGAAAATTCTCATGGTTCCTTACCTTCGCTTGCTGCGACGACTCGCCGGGCCCTTGCGCCGGGGGGGGCCTGAACGTTTACGACGGGCCGACAGCCGCTCGCCCCTCGCGCGCTCGACAGCCTCGGTTTTGGCGGGCGCGGCTTTGCGCACGCGTTTTGTCCCTGGCTCGACAGCCGATGGTTGGTCGGGCGTGCCGGCTTCGGCCATCGCCGGTATGACATCAGGACTCGCGTCGCCCATCGCCCCCACGCCACCCGGCCGTAGCCGTGGCACGCCCTTCACCCAATCCGAGGCGCGCTGCACCATTCGAAATTCAATTCGCCGTGCTTCGAGATCAACCCGCGACACCTGCACCGCCAGTTCGTCGGTGAGCCGAAAACGGCGCCCGGTGCGCTCGCCCCGAAGTTCGTGTGCAGCCTCGTTGAACTGAAAGTATTCGCCCCCGAGCTCGGACACGTGGACCAGCCCTTCAACAAACAGATCATCGAGCGTTACGAACAGTCCGAACGGGGCAACACCAGTGATACGGCCAGGGAACTGTTCGCCAACGCGTTCGCGCATGAACTGACACTTGAGCCAGGCCTCGACATCGCGCGACGCCTCATCCGCGCGACGCTCGTTGGCCGAGCACACCGCACCAAGGGTATGCCAGGTTTCAAGCGCTTCCGCCTGCTGACTCTCTGACGCTCGACGCCGGCTGCGCGGACCGCTCCCGTCAGCCGAGCGGGGTTCAGCAAGCGGTTGAAGCAGCAGTCCGGGCTCAGCCGATTCATCGACACGGGGCTGATAGCGTGCGTCTCGAAGCATCGCTTTGATGACCCGGTGGGTAAGCAGATCTGGATAGCGGCGAATAGGCGACGTGAAGTGCGTGTAAGCGGGATAGGCAAGACCAAAGTGACCGCTGTTATCAGGCGAATAAATCGCCCGCTGCATCGATCTCAGAAGCATCGACTGAAGCAAGGCGTGATCCGGGCGAAGGCGAACAGCCGCAGCCAGTGTGGCGTAATCCTGCGGAGCGGGCTGATCCCCACCGCCCAGCGAAAGCCCGACGCTACGCAGGAATTCACGTAACCGCACAAGCTTTTCGGGGGTGGGCCCCTCGTGCACGCGGTAGAGCCCCGGATGCTCACGGCGCTGAAGAAAATCGGCCGCACACACATTGGCCGCAAGCATGCACTCTTCGATCAGCCGGTGCGCATCATTACGTACCGACGGCACGATACGTTCGATCCGCCCAAGCGGATCGCAGACGATTTTGGTCTCGACGGTGTCGAGTTCGAGCGCGCCTCGCCGCGAGCGCGCACCCGCAAACACCCGGTAGAGCTCGTGCAGCTGCTGCAGGTGGGGCAGGAGCGCTGCGCGATTCGCAGCCATACTTGTGCGTGGCCCCGCTGCGCCTGAAAGCAGCGTCCAGACTTCGTCATACGTGAGGCGGGCGGCTGAATGCATCACCGCCTCATAAAACTGGTAGGCGCGGATACGTCCCTGCAGATCGACCACCAGATCGACCACCAGTACCAGCCGGTCCACGTGGGGATTCAGTGAACAGAGCCCATTCGACAAGGCCTCGGGCAACATTGGAATCACACGACGCGGGAAATAAACCGAAGTGCTGCGCTCAAGCGCATCGGTATCCAGCGCATCCCCTGGGCGCACGTAGTGGGATACATCAGCAATCGCAACCAGCAGGCGGAATCCGGATTCCATTCTCTTCGGGATAGCCCCGCGACGGCGCTTACCCGATACCGGGCTGGAGCTGGCCGCACCCGTTTCCTCCGCTACCGCGCTAGCAGCGTGCAATGTGTCGATACGGTCACCTGGCGTATGTGCCTCTGAACCGTCAGAAAGGGCTCCGCCCACAACCGGCAGGTCCAGCGCGTCAAACTCGATCGATTCACAGTAGACGGCGTCATCAAAGTCGCGCGCATCCTGTCCGTCGATCGTGACCAGCGGGACATCGCGCAGATCAATACGGCCGCGAATGTCGGCGGGGCGCACGCGCGGGGCAAACCGAGAGGCCTGCTCGACGGCCGGCGGTCGGAACTGATGCGGAACATCGAATTTCCGCACCGCGATTTCGATTTCCATGCCGGGGTCGCCGATTTCACCCAGCACCTCAACGACGCGACCGATAGGCGGCGCGCCGTTGGCAGGCGGGCTCACGATTTCAATCGTGACGACCTGGCCGTGTTGCGCACCGCCCGTGTCAGCCGGTGCAACGATGATGTCGTGCTTGATTCGCTGATCTTCCGGAATCACGATGTGCACGCCACGCTCGTTGACAAAGCGCCCCACCAGTCGGCGATGCGCACGCTCGGTCACCTCAACGATGCTGCCTTCGGGCCTGCCTCGCGAGTCATAGCCCACTCGGCGAACCAAGACCCGATCTCCGTGCATCGCCTTTTGCATTTCGCGAGGCGACAGAAACAGGTCGGGGCCACCGGCATCCGGCAGAAGAAAGCCGAAACCATCCCGATGTCCCTGGACCCGCCCAGCGATCAGATCGAGCCGCGTAGCAAGCAGCAGCACTCCTTTTCGGTTGGGCAGGAGTTGGCCGTCACGCTCCATGGCGGCGAGGCGACGCAGCAGCGGGCCGCTCTGCGCAGTTGTCACGCCCAGGCGCTGTGCGAGGTCCGAGGGTGTGAGCGGCATATCGGCCGCCCTCAAGCACTCAAGAATAGTTTCGCGGGTGGGCGGAGCCCTATCTGCTTCAGTCACTCGTCAGCGCCTCCGGATGAGTGGGCCTAGCTTTACCCGCCTCAGGTTTGACAATCCATCGATCTTCATTAGAATTCGCGCCTCGATTGCCGTAAGGCTGTCGAAGCCCAGATGGCGGAATTGGTAGACGCACTGGTTTCAGGTACCAGCGCCGCAAGGCGTGGAGGTTCGAGTCCTCTTCTGGGCACCATGTCGATCTGACGGAAGGGCGCGGGGAAACCTGCGCCCTTCGGCGTTTCCGGCCGCGTGTTTGTTGACCCTTGCGCGGTGCGCCGCTAATCCACGCGCAGCCCTTTGCGAAAGGA
>JALREG010000127.1 GCA_023253905.1 Burkholderiaceae bacterium | reverse complement strand
AGTATCTAAAGGTCGAGCAAAACGGGATGGTGCTCGAGTCGTCTGATTCGCCCTTTCGCATAGAAACGTCTATGTCTGCATAAGCGAATTGACCGAACGGCGTTGAACTCGGGATGTTGGTAACCCCAGAGGCCTGTAGGCGCAGGGCGTCAGAATTGGCGGAGATCATCGCTGTAGCGTCGCGCCCCCACACACCGCGATCTCCTGCCCAGTAATCGCGGATGCCTGCGCCGACAGAAGAAACGCCGTGAGCGCGGCCACCTCGTCCGGTTCGATGTACCTGCCAATGGGGGGCAGCTTTGGTTTGGCACTCGCGCGCGATGCATCACTCAGCATCGGTGTTGCCGTTGCCGCTGGCGAGATCACGTTGATCGTAACGCCCCGTGCAATGGCTTCGGCCGCCCAGCTTCGCGCGAGTCCGACCAGTGCAGCCTTGCAGGCGGCATATTGACTGCGTCCTGCCATACCCGCTGCCACGCGGCTCCCGATCAGCACCACGCGACCGAACCCCGCTGACATCATCTCTGGCACGAGTAAGTCAGCCAGAACCGTGATTGCCTGTACGTGGACACGCCACATGCGCTCGCCAGCCTGGAGATCAAGTTCGCCCAGCGGGGCTGTGCTCATCCAGCCTGCGGCATGGACCAGCGCGGTGGGACTGGCGACCGACCTAAGCGGGTGCAACCGAGCGTCGTCTGGCACAAGCGTGCTCAGGTCGATCTCATAAGTCGTCAAATTCGCATGCGGGAAAGGGGCCGGCTGGAGATCCAGCCCGACCACCTCCCAGCCATCGGCCAAAAGACGTTGGGCAATGGCAAGACCAATGCCCGACGAACTGCCGGTGACCACCACGCGTGCTGAGGCTTCAGTCAAGGCGGATCTTCTTGGCCTCAACGATTTTTGCGGACGATGCGATGTCATCGGCCTGGAACCGGGCGAAGTCGGCCACCGACCCGCCGCCTGGCACGATGCCGTCGGCCAGCAAGCGCTCGCGCATGGGTCCACCGAGCTCCTTGTTGACCGCTGTATTCAGCCGATCCACCAGCGCAGAGGGCGTCTTGGCAGGCGCCCACAAGCCGTACCAGCTCGCACAGCTGAAGCCCTTGAGGGTTTCGCTTGCGGTCGCCACGTCGGGCATGTTGGGTAACCGCTGATCAGAGGTTACCGCCACCACCTTCAACTGACCTGAGCGGTGGAACTGTAGCGACCCCAGCACCGGGTCGATGAACCCCTCGATCTGACCGCCCACCAGATCCTGCATGGCGGGCGTGGTGCCTTTGTAGGGAATGACGGTTACCGAAATATTCGCTGCGGTTTCGAGTTTTGCGGTGCAGAGGTGGCCGGCCGAACCAATCGACCCGGTTGCAAAATTGAGTGCGCCGGGCCGCGCACGCGCGGCGGCAATCAGCCCGTTCAGGTCGGTGACGCCGAGCTTGTTGCTGATGGCGATTGACAGGGGCGCGAGCGCCACCAAGCTGATGGGGGCGAAATCGGTCTGGACCTTATAGGGTACCGAACTCATGGTGAGGGGGGCGGTGACAAAGGTGCTCGCGTTAAAGAGCAACGTGTAGCCGTCAGGACTGGACTTGGCCACAACATCGGCGCCAATCACGCCATTGCCACCGGGCCGATTCTCGACCACGAAATTCTGGCCAAACTGTTCGCCCAGACGCTGCGCGAGCGTCCGGCCGACGCGATCAAGCGTGCCGCCCGGAGGAAAGGGAATGACCATCCTGACCGGTCGCTCGGGCCAGACGCCTGCGCTCGCCTGCGCATGGGCGCTCAGGGGCGCGCCAAAGGCGAGGGCCGAAAGCCCCGCCGAAAGGGCCAACGTCCAGGTATGAGAATACTGACGGTGATTCATGACTCCTCCCGCCCTGTGGGCTTGCTTCGTGTTTAAAGATGATAGCCGAAGGGGTTCAGCTGGAGGCGTTGGCCGGACGACGAGGGCGGCACTCTGAAGGATTGCAGAGGTCGCTATCGCTATCCGCCTGCTAGTTGGGTACCTGCTCCAGCACGCTGCGCGCGATCAGCATCCGCTGTATTTCGGATGCGCCTTCGCCGATCCTGAACAGTCGAAGGTCACGGAACATTGCGCCGATTGGCGAACTATCCAGCACACCGGCCGCGCCATGAATCTGAACAGCTCGGTCGGCGACTCGAAATGCCATCTCTGATGCATAAAGCTTCGCCATGCTGGCTAAAGCGCCAGCCGAACCGCCAGTCTCAATCGCCTCGAGCGCAGCGTTGATCAACCCTTCTGCGGCCGCGATCTCGGTGGCACTGTCAGCAATCATCCACTGAATCGCCTGCCGTGAGGCGAGTGGAGATCCGAACGTCACGCGCGCGGTCGCGTGCGCAGCGCTTGCTTCCAGGAGCCAACGGGCGGCTCCGAGGCAAATGCTCGCTACATTCAGCCGCCCTTCGTCGAGTGACGCCATCGCGTAGGAAAAGCCCTTGCCGATGTCGCCCAGCACCTGGCTGTCGGCGACAAACACCTCATTGAGGGTGATTTCACCGAGGGTCCAGGCAGCCGACCCAATGGTGCGATCGACGCGCGAAACGTTGACGCCGGGGGTGGGAAGCTCGACCAGAAATGCGCTGACGCCCCCCCGCGCGCGCTTGGATCGATCGGTTACCGCCATGACCATCATCAGCTGAGCATCATCGGCGAGCGTGATGAAGTGCTTGATCCCGTTGAGTTGCCATCCGCCCGACACACGATGGGCGGTAGTGGTCATCGCGGCCGCATCAGAGCCTGCCTCAGGCTCGGTGAGTGCGAAACAGGTGCGCGCGTGGCCGCTACAGAGCTGCGGAAGATAGCGCTGCTGCTGCTCAGGGGATCCATGACGCTGGATGGCCATTGGCGCCAGTCCGCTGGTGGAGGAAACCATCAGGGAGAGGATGGGGGACAGCCTGGCGAGTTCCTCCTGAACCATGCAGTACCCTCGAAGGCTCATGGCGGCGCCGCCCCAGCGCTCATCCAATCGGATGCCCAGTAGGCCCAACTCGGCGAAGGTTTGCACCATGTCGGGAGTGAACCGTCCATGCGCTGCCATCTCGCGCGGAAACGCGGCCATTTGCCCCGCGATCGAGCGCCGGATCGACTGCCGGAGCTCCGACAGCTCGGCACGGCTTAGCGTTTGCCCGCTCACTGCTTTGCGCTTTGTCCGGTGAGGACAACCGACTCCAGTCCGAGGTCTCGGATCACGTAGTCGCGTAGTTTTCTTTTCTGAATTTTCGCGCTCGCGGTCATGCCAATATGCTCAAAGCTATCGATGAAGCGCACATACCTTGGCACCTTGAAGTTTGCACAGCGCTCGCGGCACCAGGCGATAACATCGGGCTCGGTGAGTACGATTCCGGGCTGCAGAATCACGTATGCAGCGGGCACTTCCACCATGCGCGAATCGGGCACGCCCACCACCTGCGCCTGGCGAATACCCGGATGGCGATGAAGCACGTCTTCGACCTCGGCCGGCGCCACATTTTCGCCGCCTACCCTGAAAGAGTCCTTCAGGCGCCCAACAAATGCGAGCCTGCCCTCGTTGTCACACACACCCAGATCGCCGGTGTGTAACCATCCGTTGGAGTCGATGGTGTTGGCGGTGTGCTCGGGCATTTTGTAATAGCCCTTCATCACATTCCAGCCTTTCACCAATATTTCTCCGACCTCACCGGTGGCCAGGTCGCGCCCGAGATCCTCGGACCAGATCCGGATTGACACGCCCGGCAGTGGGCGGGCGAAGCCGTGGATGCGCGTTTCCAGGTCGTCATCGAAAGGTGCCATGGCGGCGTTCGGCGCGCACTCCGACATGCCGAATGCCGAGCACAGGCCGGTGATCCCCATGCGTTCGATGATCTGCCGCATCACGGAGGGCGTGGCTGCAGCCCAACCCGCCCGCAGCGAAAATGATCGCGCAGGAAAGCTCGGATGGCTCATCATCATGAGGAACATGGTGTCGTTACCGCTGGTGTGGGTGCAGCGTTCGCGCTCCATGATGTCGAGCACCTGCTCGGTGTCAAAGCTTGGGGTGGTCAGGTAGCAGGCGCCCGCCTCGATAGAGCAGAGCAGCGACATGGTGGTGCCCGCCGCGTGAAACAGCGGACGGCCGCTGAAGTAGCGGTCGCCAGGCCGGAGATCGAGCCTACGACCCACTTCAAATGCATCACGCAGCATGCTCGCGTGGGACAGCATGGCGCCCTTGGGATAGGCCGTGGTGCCCGAGGTGTACTGAATGAGTAGCGTGTCGTCGGGCTGCGCTGCTTCCGTCGCCGGTGGAAGTGCGCCGGACAGAGTGAGTGTGTGAAGGGGCACGCATCCGACAGGGGTGTCCTGACCTGCTACCACGACGGTTCGTAGCAACGGGAACGCGGGGTCGGGCAGGGTGCTATCAATACCCGGCACAATGCTTCGAAGCATGGCGATGAAGTCAATCGACAAAAATCGATCTGCGATAGCCAGCATTCGCACGTCGGCCTGGCGAAGGCAGTAGGCAATCTCGTCGGCTTTAAACCGGGTGTTGATCGGGATGGTGACTGCGCCAAGGGTGCCCGCCGCGAGGAACAGCGTGCACCACTCACGGGTGTTGCCCATGCAAATGGCAAAGTGATCGCCACGTTGTAGCCCCAGCCGACTGAGGCCTGCCGCCATCTGCTGCACGTCGTTCTGGAGTTCGGCAAACGTGCGTAACTCTCCCTCGATCAACAGGGCCTGTTGGTTGGGCCAATGGCTGGCCGCCCGGGCAAGGCTCTGAGCGCAGGTGCGCGCAGACCAGGCGTGGTCCAGGGTGTGGGTCATTTCTCTTTGAGGCCGCGAAGCTCGGGCCGATTAAGCAGGCCAACCCAATATTTTTCCTCGTCTTTGAGTGCCTGGGCGAATTGCTGTGGCGTCATGTAGAGGGCCGTCACAAAGTTACTTCGCATCTTGTCGATGAATTCGGGGCTCTGGACGGCGGTTTTGAGCGCCGCCACCAGTCGGTTCTGTGTCTCGGCAGGAATACCCTTCGGGGCCAGCAGGCCAAACTTGGTTTCTTCAACCACCTCAAACCCCGCTTCTTTCGCGGTGGGTGCGCCCGGCAGGAATTCCGAGCGGTTATTGCCCAGGGTTGCCAACCCCAGTAGCTTGCCCGCACGAATGTTTGACACGAAAGCGCTGGGAACGCCAATCATCATGTCGGCTGATCCGTTCATCATGGCTGCAATCACCTGACCCATGCCCGTGTGGGGCACGTGGGTGAAGGTGACGCCGGCCGTGATTTGCAAGGCCTCGCCAATCATGTGAGTGGTGGTGCCGACACCGGAAGACCCCATGTTGATTTTGCCGGGGTTGGCGCGAGCGTAAGCGATCATCTCGGTCAGGGTCTTGAACGGCGCGTCGGTGCGTGACACCACGATGAGCGCTGTACCGGTGAGCGTACCGATCGGCACAAAGTCGTCCATCGTGTATTGGGTTTGCCTCATATGCGGCACGACCGACAGCGCCGAGGTTCCGGTGAAGAGCAGCGTATACCCGTCGGCGGGGCTGTTTCGAACCAGTGTGGTGCCGATGGTGGCGCCGCCGCCTGCCTTGTTCTCAACCACGATCGGTTGCCCAAGCTCTTTGGACATGAAAGGTGCGGCAAGCCGCATCTGAACATCCGTGCCGCCCGGCCCGTAGGGCACGATCACCTTGATCGGTCGATCGGGAAACGCTTGGGCTACTGCGTGAGGTACGGTGATTGCACAGACGCTGGCGGTGAGAATGGCAGTCAGGAGGGGCTTCATGGTGGGATCTCCGAGGGTGAGCCAAACGGATCGATGACGGTCGGTTCAGGCGGGATTGAGTCGCGATTCGAGCGCGCCGTCGGGTAGCAGCGTGCACCAGTCAGCTGGGCGCTTCTGCAGTCCGCCCGAAGGGAGCTTGAATGCCTTGATGGCGTTGTCGCGCATCATTTTTCGATAGGGGTCGGGGCGATAGTTGTGCGCCTGAATGTCGCGCACTGCGCGTTCGGGTTCTATCACCGGCCAGTCGGTGCCGAACATGAATTTGTCCTGGCCGTAGGTGTTGGCGTAATGCACCACCTGCGAAGGCCAATGGCTGGGTGCGTAGGCATCCCCGCAAAAGAATACGTTGTCATGTTTCCACGCCATAGAGATCATTTCGTCGACCCAGGGGACACCCAGGTGAATCCCGATCAGCGTGAGCTCGGGATACAGGATGGCTACGCGGTCAAAGGCGATAGGGTGCGCCACGCTAGGCAGTCGAAGGTCGCGGCGATACACCAGGTTATGGCCGACGTGCATCATGATGGGAACACCCAGCTCCGCACATTTTGCGTTGATCGGCATGACATAGGGATGGTCTGGCGGCATGTCAAACCAGTGCGGGTAGTAGTGCGCGCCAACGAAGCCCAGATCCTTCACCGCATGCTCAAGTTCACGCAGCTGGGCCAGGCCCAGCGTCGGGTCGATGCCGGCGAGCCCCGAGAAGCGGTCCGGGTGCGCTTGACAGATCTCATGGACGCGCTCGTAAGAGAGATGCATGGAAGTGGAGCGACGCAGGTCGCCGCATCGGACAGCGATCAGCAGGGACCGCTCGATACCGCAACGATCCATTTTTCGGATGTAGTCGTCGATGCTCACGCCCTGGGCTTGTGCGATGGAGGAGTCCTGCCGAACCTGTGCTGCAAAGGATTGATCGGTGGGATTGAGACCCGCCGCCATTTCCTGGGGGGTTCTGACGTTCACGACAATATCGATGGCGCCTAGGGTGGTCATGAGTGATGTCCGATGGTCCAATGGTTGAGATCGCCCTCGATGGCGCTTGTCACCAGCCACTCTCGGGCAAAACGTCGCTCACAGCAATTGGAGTCCATCGTTTCCGGTATGGACTGAGACGAGGGGCTTGCCGCGGGGCGCGGTCAGTGCCATTCTTGCGCCGCCCTCGCACTTTCCACCCTCATGGCCCTCCCGCTTCTGCGCGCTGTTCTGAACCCCCATCGGGCCCCGCTTGCCCAGGACGTAGCGTCTTGAGAACGCCAGACGCTGCGCAGTCTGCGCTGGTGGTGGGTGGCGGTATTGCCGGGATGAGTGCTGCAATCATGCTGCGCGAAGCGGGCGTATCGGTTCAGCTGATTGATATTGCCACCGACTGGAAGATGTCTGGCGCCGGTCTGACCATCAGCGCGTCCACGCTTCGTGCCCTGAAAATCGCGGGGCTTTTGGAGCCGGTGATCGCGAGAGGCCATACCCATACCGGCATTCGGGTGTGCGATGTACAGGGTCGCCCGATCCGGATGGTTACTAGCCCACCGCTTCCCGACGCCGAGGTGCCGGGTGCGGGAGGGATTCTGCGTGCCGCCTTGCATGCGGTCATGGCGGAGCGTCTGCGTGCGCTGGACGTCCCGGTACGACTGGGTCTGACGCTGGAGTCGGTCCAGCAGCGTGATCGCGGATGTGAGGTGCGGCTATCAAACGGCAGCGTGGAGTACACCGACCTGCTGGTGGGGGCTGACGGGCTGTCATCGGGCGTTCGGAAGCTGCTGTTTCCAAACGCTTCAGCGCCGTCCTTCACCGGTCAGGCCTGCTGGCGGCTGGTGATTCCCAGGCCGGCAGAGATCGACACCCGCCATTTTTTTCTGGGCGGACCGGTCAAGGTGGGCCTGACCCCGGTATCCCAAAATGAGATGTATCTGTTTTTGCTTGAGCATGTTCCTGATAATCCATGGCGCCCTGAGGCTACGCAGTACGAGGTCCTGCACTCGCTCCTGGCAGGGTTTGGCGGTGTGCTGGCGGACATCCGGGCTGGCCTGGGCCCCGCTTCGCAGATTGTTTACCGCCCGCTCGAGAGCCACCTCCTGCGCCATGACTGGTGGCGGGGCAGCGCCATCCTGATTGGCGATGCCGCACACGCCACCACGCCGCAACTTGCTTCCGGGGCGGGCATGGGGCTGGAAGATGGAATTGTGCTCGCGCAAGAGGTATCGCGTGCAGCGAGCCTGTCCGAGGCGTTTCGCGGTTTCATGCGCCGCCGCTTCGAGCGTTGCAAAATGGTGGTCGAGAACTCACTGGAGATCGGGCGTCTTGAGGTGGCAGGAGCGTCGCCTTCCGACCAGACTGCGGTGGTCGACCGCTCGCTCGCGGCGCTTGCGCAACCGATCTAGCCGTCACGGTGATGCGCTGGCATTCAATTCAACCTTGCGTTTTATGAACAACCATGTTGTTGGAGATACGCTGATGAGACTCCCCTCGTTCATGTCGGTGGTGGTTGGCGCTGTCGCGTTGTCGATCACCTCGCCTGCCACCTCGCAGACTTATCCTGCCCGCCCGGTCAAGTTCGTGGTGGCCTCAACCGGAAGTCCCCAGGACGTGATCGGCAGATTGTTTGCCCAGAAAATTCAGGAAAGCTGGGGGCAGCCGGTGGTGGTTGAAAACCGCGCGGGTGCCGGCGCACTGATTTCGATTCAGACCGTGGTGAAAGCGCCGGCTGACGGCTACACGATTCTGGTCTCCTCCACGGCGTTTGCAGTCACCCCGTGGATGTACGCTCAGCATGGTTACGATTCCGAGCGGGATTTCATCCCTGTGGGCCTGCTCGCTTCCGCGCCCAATGTCCTGGTCACCAGCCCCGGTAGCGGGCTTCGCACGCTGAAGGACGTGGTTGACCGTGCGCGTTCGGGCAAGGTTCAGTATGGTTCACCGGGTTACGGGACGACGCCTCAGCTATCGGCGGAATACCTGTTTAAGTCGCTGGCCAAGGTCGATGTTCTGCACGTGCCTTACAAAGGCATTCCTCCTGTGATCACTGCCGCGATTTCGGGCGAGGTCGACGTGGCTTCCACTGCGCTTCCGCCCGCGGTCCCGCACATCAAGGCTGGCCGACTGGTTGGCCTGGCGGTGACAAGCGGCTCACGCAATCCGGCTATTCCTGATGTGCCGACGATCGCCGAAGCGGGCTTTACTGGCTTTGAGGATGAGTCTTGGGTGGGGGTCTGGCTACCCGCTGCCACCCCAGCGCCGATCGTGGCCCGGGTGCGAGACGAACTCGATCGCGCGGTGGCTTCATCGGATTTGCGCGACAAGCTTCGGGCGATCGGATTTGAGGCCAGCACACTCCGCGGTGAAGCGTTTGCACAGATGGTCAAGCGCGAGTTGGACAAGTGGCAGCGCGTGGTGAAGGAAACCGGCGCCAAAGTGGAGTGATGGCAACGCCACCGCCGTCGGCCAGGGCTGGCAGACGCAACACGCCGAGGGGAAGCGGCTCGCCCGCTGCGAGCGCTGATCCCTCGGTGCTTGCGCTTCAGCTTCTGGGCAGCTGGAACCGGCTCGCGAATGGGCACGTCGCGCTCAGCGCCGGTTGTTCCTGTGGTGTGGCCGATAGTCCGCTCCGCGTTCAGGACTTTGAGCAGGATATTCTCGATTTCCTTCGGGGCCGGCACTTGGTAGCGCTGCGCGCGGATAGCATTCAGGCACTACTCACGAATCTGGCCCGAAACGCTGATGATCGCGCCCAGCCGGTGCTCGCTGACCTCGCCCGCAGTATCGAGTCTTTCGAGGTTCAGCATAGCGGGCGTTAACTGCGATACAGGATCTCCCATCGAATGAAAAAGTCGTCTTCCCGCTTCCGTATCGCCGCAGACATCGGCGGCACGTTTACCGATGTGGCAGCGTTCGACGAACGCTCTGGCCGTCTCTTGCTTGGCAAGACCCTCACCACGCCCTCCCGTCTCGTCGATGGCATCAACACTGGGGTGGCCAAGGCTGGCTCGCGCATGGCGGAAGCCGAACTCTTTCTGCATGGATCCACCATCGCGATCAACACCATGCTTGAGCGAACCGGTGCCCGGGTTGCGCTCGTGACCACAAAAGGGTTCCGCGATATCTATGAGATCGGGCGGGTAAACCGGCCCGATGCCTTTAACCTGCGCCATCGAAAGCATGAGCCGCTGGTTGAACGCGCGCTGCGCTTTGAGGTGAGCGAGCGGTTGATGTATGACGGCTCAGTGCTTGAACCGCTGGATCTCGACAGCTTAAATGACGTGGCCGATCGCATCGAGCGCGAAAATGTCGAGGCGAACGACGGCCGTTCCGCCGTGGGCGTCGCGGTCGCGCCGGACAACAGCCTGCACGGGGACGGTTCCCTCGATCTCGTGGGCGCGGGAGGCATCACCCTGCTTGCCGTCTCCGGCAGGCCGAGCGGACGTGT
>JALREG010000111.1 GCA_023253905.1 Burkholderiaceae bacterium | reverse complement strand
GTGCTTGCAGCCATCGGACTGGTCGTCTTCGCACCCGTCTTGCTGATCCTTCTGGCGCTGGGATACTTTGCTACCGGTGCGCCGATCTTCACTCAGGTCCGCGTGGGGCGTCACCAGCAGCCTTTCACGCTGATCAAGTTTCGCACCATGCGGCAGGGCACCGAGTCGATGGCCACGCACCTGATCGACCCGGCCGCGGTCACGCCGCTGGGCGCGTTGATGCGTCGAACCAAGCTCGACGAACTGCCGCAGCTCTGGAATGTTCTTAAAGGCGAGATGAGCATGGTGGGCCCCCGCCCATGCCTGTTCAGTCAGCAGGAAGTGATTCAGGACCGCGCAGCACGTGGGGTGTTCCAGGCCCGGCCAGGTATCACCGGTCTCGCCCAGGTTCAGGGCATCGACATGTCTGAACCCGAATTGCTCGCCGACACCGATGCCCGGATGCTCGAGCGCCTTGGCGTGGCCGCCTATCTGGGCTATATCGTCAAGACCCTCACTGGATCCGGCCACGGCGACCGGATGCGCGGCTAACCAACCATCACGCTCATGCATGCCCCCTGGATCATCGGCGACCTGCAGGGCTGCCTCGACCCGCTCCTTTCCCTGGTCGAACAGCTTCCGCCCGAAGCGCCGCTCTGGCTGACCGGCGATCTGATCAATCGCGGGCCACGCTCGCTTGACACGCTTCGCTGGGTGATCGCTCAGGGTGAGCGGATCACCACCGTGCTCGGCAATCACGATCTCCACCTGCTGTCGATTGCGGCGGGACTGCGAAAACCCCATCGGACCGACACCTACGATGACATCCTTGCCGCGCCCGATCGCGCGCAATTGCTCGACTGGATCCGCGCCCGCCCGCTCGCACACTTCGATCACGGCTGGCTGATGGTCCATGCAGGGGTCCTGCCGCAGTGGTCGGTCGCGCAAACGCTTTCCGTTGCGGCTGAAGTTCAGCAGGTGCTCTCCGGCCCGGACTGGCTCGCGTTTCTTCCCCAGATGTACGGCAATGAACCCTCACACTGGGATGACGCGTTACACGGCCCCGAGCGGCTGCGGATCGTCATCAATGCGCTCACGCGCATGCGCTTTGTTGACGCCAGCGGCCGGATGGAATTCGCCACCAAGGAGGGCATCAGCGCCACGCCCGCCGGGTTCATGCCCTGGTTCGATGCGCCAGGGCGCAGAACCGCGGACACGCCGATCGTGTTCGGCCATTGGTCAGCGCTTGGCCTCATCAATCGCCCCGATCTGGTTGCAATCGACACGGGCTGTGTCTGGGGCCGTCAACTCAGCGCCATCCGGCTCTCTGATCGCAAAGTCATCCAGGTGGAGTGCCCAGACTGCGGAGCCCAGGGTGTCTGACCGCCTTCACACGCGCCCGCAACACGCCAACCACCTCGCGACACTCCTGCCGCAAGGAACGCAGTCTTGATCGCTTCCGCCTTTCGCATCGCGCGTCGCGCGCCGCTTGCCATCGCGCTGTTGCTGGGCGGACTGCTTACGATTGCGGTGGTCTTCCCGCGGGTGAGCTATGCCCGGCGCGACCGGATCATCGCGCGCTGGTCGCGCTGGCTGCTTCGCGCCTGCGGAATCAGGCTGGTGGAGCAACCCGCTCAGGGGGCGCAGTCGCTCGCCTCGCTCCAGGGTCCCGCGCTTATCGTCGCGAACCACATCAGCTGGATCGACATTTTTCTGATGCTGGCCACCACCTCGGCGCACTTTGTTGCGAAGATTGAGATCGCATCGTGGCCAGTGGTGGGGCGGCTTGTCATCGGTGCGGGCACGCTCTTCATTGAACGGGGCAAGCGCCACGCAGTCCATCAGCTCAATGAACGCATCCAGAGCATGCTGTCGGCGGGTCGGCGCGTGGCAGTTTTCCCGGAAGGCACCACCAGTGATGGGCTGCGTCTGCTCCAGTTTCATGGCAACCTGCTCGAACCAGCC
Organism: Burkholderiaceae bacterium; assembly: GCA_023253905.1. The sequence goes on along the minus strand of JALREG010000111.1, from coordinate 3,120 downwards.
CTGCGCGCGCAGGCGCCCATCATTCCGGTGGGAATCCGTTACACCGACTTGCAGGGCCAGTACAGCGATGCCATCGACTTCACGGGAAACATGAGTTTCGGCGAATCGATGAAGCGCGTGCTGGGTTCCCCAGGATTCATCGCAGCGCTCCACCCGCTACCCGTGCTGGGCGAACCTGCCACGCGTCAGCAGGCGGCGCGCGCTGCGCGTGCGGCGATTGCCGAGCGGCTTTCACTTCCAACGGACGACACGGTTCCCGACACCCTGCGCACCGCGATAAGCGCGGTGCGGGGGCGCACCGATTAAGCGAAGTCACGCGCGTTACCCGACCTCGGGCAGCGCCGCCAGCACCACCAACTGTTCCGGACGGGCTTTCGGTACCGCCCGAAGTGATACACGTGAATCAAGGGTGACGAAGCGACCACCGTGACTGACAGCCAGGGCAAGCAGATAGGCATCGGTGAGCTGTCGATGACCCGTGAGGTACTCCCAGGCAATGTCTGGATGACCCACCAGCGCCACGCTATCAGGCCAGAACTGGTGGCTTGAATGGCGTGTCGCGAGGCCCAGACGGTCAACGACGCTTCGGAAGGGCAATGCCCCTGGGTACGCGGGCTGCGACATGATGCGAACACAGCCATTTTGCGTGATCGGGCAGGAGGCCCAGCCGGTAAATTGCGCGCGTGACATCCAGCGCGTGGCGCGCTGGTGGTGGATGTGGTCAGAATCGAGCAGGGCGATGAGCACGTTGACATCGAGCAACGCGCGCATCAGACGCCCTCCTGGTCGCGCAACACATTAACCGCGGAGTCGCTCACCACCGCTCCGCGCGAGGCAAACGGCTGGAAGCCCCCAACCTGCGGCGCGCTGTCGTTAGCCACATACACCGGCCCCGCCAACGCTTTCCGCACCAGGTCGGACACCACGGCACCGGCCGAGCTCCTGCGCTGATGCGCGAGCTCCTTCACGGCGGCGAGAACATCGGGATCGAGATCGAGCGTGGTTCGCATCACCTTACCGCATCAAGTCATCATGATGCGGGCACATCATACACCCCTGCCTCGCGTCAGAGAAGCCCCCTGGCGCGCTCGAACACCACCCGCCCGGCCACCAGCGTAGCCCTCACCCGTCCAAGCAACTCGCGTCCCAGGAACGGCGTGTGCGAGCCCTGACTCACGAGCGAGCCACGCGACACCACCCAGTGCTCATCGGGGTCGAACAGACAGAGGTCGGCCGGCTCGCCCACCGCCAGCCTGCCGCCAGGCTGGCCCAGGATGCCCGCTGGTCCGGTTGTGAGCTTCACCAATGCCTGCTCAACCGGGACCCGGGCCTCCGCCGCCCACTTGAGCGTGAGCGGCAACAGCAGCTCAAGCCCAGTGACCCCGGGTTCGGCCTCGCCAAAGGGCAGCTGCTTCGCGTCATCATCGACCGGCGTGTGGTCGGAGCAGAGCGCGTCGATCGTGCCGTCGGCAAGCGCCGCGCGAATGGCATCGCGGTCGCGCTGTGACCGGAACGGTGGGTCGACCCGACAGTTGCTGTCGAAAAACCCGATGTCCACATCGATCAGATGCACATGGTGAATCGCCACATCCGCCGTGACCGGCAAGCCCTCTGCCCGCGCGCGACGCACCAGCTCCAGTCCGGCGGCCGAGGACAGGCGGCACAGATGGACCCGGCAGCCGGTGACCCTCATCAGTTCAAAGATTGTGTGGAGCGCCACCGTCTCTGCGATCACCGGTACACCGGAGAGGCCCAGCCGACTGGCGTAAGGCCCGGCATGCGCCACGCCGCCGCGTGCAAGTTGCGGGTCTTGCGGATGCAGCCAGACGCTGTAGCCGAACGTACTCGCATACTGCATCGCCCGCATCAGAATCTGGGTGTCGGAGATAGGTGCCAGGGCGTGCGAAAAACCAACGCAGCCCGCCTCAACGAGCTCGGCCATTTCGGTAATGGTTTCGCCCTTCAGGCCCACGGTCAGGGCCCCCACCGGATAGAGACGTGCACCGTCAATGCCGCGCGCCCGGTACTTGAGCATTTCGACCAGGCCCGGTTCATCGAGCACCGGGTCGGTATCAGGCGGACAGGCGAGCGCAGTGACCCCACCGGCCAGCGCCGCCTGCATCTCCGATTCAAGCGTCGCCTTGTATTCGAAGCCGGGCTCGCGCAGGCGCGCAGCCAGATCGACCACCCCGGGGAAAAGCAGACACCCCTTGCCGTCGATGACCCGGTCAGCTACAAACCCAGACGGCGCCGCACCCACCGCCACCAGCCTGCCATCGGCAACATGAACATCGCTGGGGCTGTTACCCGCCGGTCCACCGCCCGGCGCCACCACACGCGCGTTGACGATTGAGATTCTCAGGGGCATGTTCATCATCAGGACTTTGCGAGAAGGCTCATGACCGCCATCCGCACCGCGATACCGAAGGTCACCTGATCGAGAATGACGGCCTGCGGACCATCAGCAACCGCCGAGTCAATTTCCACCCCGCGATTCATCGGCCCAGGGTGCATCACAATGCAGTCGGTATTGGCGAGCGCGAGCTTTTCTTCGGTGAGGCCGTAGTGCTTGAAATACTCCTGCGCAGACGGCAGCAGCGCGCCTCGCATGCGCTCGCTCTGTAGCCGCAGCATGATCACCACATCGACCCCGCGCAGTCCCTCGCGCATGTCATGGAACACATGCACACCCAACTGCTCGAGACCGCCCGGAATGAGGGTTTGTGGGCCGATCACGCGCACCTCGGGCACCCCCAGCGTGGTGAGCGCGTGAATATCCGAGCGCGCCACGCGCGAGTGCAGCACGTCGCCCACGAAGGCCACATGCAGGCCCTCGACGGGCCCGATCTCGCGTTGCACGGTGTAGAGGTCGAGCAGCGCCTGGCTGGGGTGCTCGCCGGTGCCGTCCCCGGCGTTCACCACGGCGGCGTCGGTGTAGCGCCCGGCCACCGCGCAGGCGCCCACCTGCGGGTGGCGGATGACGAAGACGTCCGGCTCGTAGGCCTCGAGCGTGAGGATGGTGTCCTTGAGGGTCTCGCCCTTGTCCATGCTCGTGCCGGTGCCCTTGATGCTGAGCACGTCGGCGGACAGGCGCTTGGCGGCGAGCTCGAACGAGGTGCT
>JALREG010000104.1 GCA_023253905.1 Burkholderiaceae bacterium | reverse complement strand
CAGCATGCCGGCAAAGCCCGTGGGCGCGCCGAAGAAGACGGTGGGCTTCGCGCCGCCCACCTCGCCCAGCCAGCGCTTGAAGGTCGCATCGGGCGTGGGGCGCTCGGGCATCAACACGGTGGTGGCGCCCACGCTCATGGGAAAGCTCAGGGCATTACCCAGGCCATAGGCGAAGAAAAGTTTGGCAGCTGAAAAACACACATCGGACTCGGTAAGGCCCAGGACCCGTTTACCGTAGAGTTCAGCCGTCCAGTAGGGGTTGGCATGCGAATGTACCGTTCCCTTGGGACGCCCCGTTGAGCCTGATGAATAGAGCCAGAACGCCGGGTCGTCGGCGTGGGTGGCCGCGGGACGGGGCGCGGCCTCGTGCGACTTCAGAAAAGCCTCGAGATCAACCTCCGACGGATGGAGCGGCGCGGCGGGCCGCGATACGAGCACCCGCCCAACCTCGTGCTGCGAGCGGCTGAGCGCCGCATTCAGCGTGGGAAGCAAGGCGCCGGAAACCATGACGAGTTGGGCACGGGAGTGCTCGAGCATGTAAGCGTAGTCGTCGGCGGTGAGCAGGGTGTTGACCGCCACGGGTACCAGACCCGCGTAGAGCGCGCCCAGGAAACACACCGGCCAATCGGTGCAGTCATGCATCAGGAGCAGTACCCGCTCCTCGCGGCGCAGCCCCAAGGCGCGCAGCCCGGCGGCGAGGCGCCGCACCTGCAACTCAAGCTCCCGGTAGCTGAGGCTCCCTTGGTCATCGACAAACGCAGCCTTATCGGGACGTCCGGCATTGGCCGCCATGAGATGTGCGGCGATGTTGAATCGATCACCGGGCGCAGCCGGTTCGGTCTGCGGTGCAGTCATGCGTGTCTCCCTGGAGGCTCAGCGCTTGCCCGAGCCCAAAACATGAAGTATTGTGCATAAACTTTAAGATCAAGGGCGTCAACATGTCAAGCAGCAAGCAGCGGCCCCCGGCGGCACCCGATGCGGCAAAGAACCCCTTTCTGGTCGCCCTCGGCGAACGCGTCAAGTCGCTACGCTCACGTCGTGGCATGACCCGCCGGGCCACCGCGCAGGCAGCGGGCGTCTCCGAGCGGCATCTCGCCAACCTCGAATACGGCATCGGTAACGCCTCGATCCTGGTGTTGCAGGATGTAGCACAGGCGCTGAATTGCCCGATCGCAGAACTGATCGGCGACGAGACCACCTCCAGCCCCGAGTGGCTGCTCCTGCGCTCGCTGCTTGAGGGCCGCGACGAGCCCACCCTGCGCGAGGTCCGACTGACCGCCGCCCGCCTGCTGGGCGACCCGTCAGCAGATTCGCAACGCAATCGCCGCATCGCGCTCATCGGTCTGCGCGGCGCCGGCAAAACCACGCTCGGTCAGGCGCTCGCACAATCGCTCGGCTTTCCTTTCATTGAACTTAGCAGAGAGATTGAACGTCTGGCGGGCTGCGACACCGGCGAGATTCAAGCCCTCTACGGCCAGAACGCTTACCGACGCTACGAGCGGCGCGCGCTCGAGGAGTCGCTTGCCGCGCACGAGCAGTCCGTCATCGCGACACCCGGCGGCCTGGTGACCGATGCGGGCAGTTTCAACCTGCTTCTGGGCCGCTGCATCACCGTCTGGCTGAAGGCCGACCCCGAGGACCATATGCGTCGGGTGGTGGCGCAGGGCGACATGCGACCGGTTGCGGCAAGCCGCGAGGCCATGCAGGACCTGCGCAATATCCTCGACGGCCGCTCAGCGTTCTACTCCAAGGCAGCCATCCATCTCGATACCAGCGGCCGAACGCTCATCGACGCGCAGGCAGCCCTGCTCCAGGCCTTGCAGGAGCCGCTCAGCCTCCCCTCTGCCATCACTTCGCCCCCAGAGCCCCGACCCGAGTCGGCGCACAACATGCATTAAATTGCTTGACATGAATCCGGTTAATGCATTATTGTGCATTCACTGATTCGAAGCCGCGCATCACAGCCCACCCAATCAGGCACGCGGAGCGGCTCGCACCCACTTGAGGAGACACGCATGAACGACCTGACCCGCGTTGACTACCAGACCGAGCCGGCCCGTTATCGCCACTGGAAGCTTGCATTCGATGGCCCCGTTGCCACCCTCTCGGCAGCGTTTGATGAAGACGCCGGTCTTCGCCCTGGCTACAAGCTCAAGCTGAACAGTTATGACCTGGGCGTAGACGTCGAACTGCACGACGCGGTCAATCGCATCCGCTTCGAGCATCCGGAAGTGCGCACCGTTGTGATCACCAGCGCACGCGACAAGGTGTTCTGCTCAGGCGCCAATATTTTCATGCTGGGGCTATCCAGCCACGCATGGAAGGTCAACTTCTGCAAATTCACCAACGAGACGCGAAACGGACTGGAAGATTCTTCACAGCACAGCGGGCTCAAGTTCCTCGCAGCGGTGAACGGCGCATGCGCGGGCGGCGGCTATGAACTCGCCCTCGCCTGCGACGAAATCATTCTGATTGATGATCGTGCAAGTTCAGTGAGCCTGCCCGAGGTGCCGCTTCTGGGCGTGCTGCCTGGAACCGGCGGCCTCACCCGCGTCACTGACAAGCGCCGTGTCCGACATGATCTGGCCGACCTGTTCTGCACCAGTGTTGAGGGTGTGCGTGGCCAACGCGCAAAAGACTGGCGGCTGGTCGATGACATTGCAAAGCCGGCGCAGTTTGCGGCGCGGGTGCGCGAGCGCGCGCTGGCCCTCGCAGCTGGCAGCGACCGACCGGCGGATGCGAAGGGCGTGGCGCTCACGCCCATCTCGCGGGTGATAGAAGCGGACCGCCTGGTCTATCCGAATCTCACCGTTCAGATCGACCGCGCGCACCGTACCGCCACCTTTACCGTGCGCGCCCCCCAGGGCGCACAGCCTGCCGACATCACTGCGATCGAAGCAGCCGGTGCCAACTGGTATCCGCTTGCACTTGCCCGTGAACTGGACGACGCCATTCTGTCCATGCGCACCAACGAGCTGGAGCTGGGCACCTGGCTGATCCGTACCGAAGGTCATGCCGCCGACGTACTCGCCATGGACGCCACGCTGCTGGCTCATCGCGACCACTGGTTTGTACGCGAAACCATCGGGCTGCTGCGGCGCGCGCTGGCCCGGCTCGATGTCACCTCGCGCAGCCTGTTCGCCATGATTGAGCCGGGTTCCTGTTTCGCTGGCACCTTCCTGGAGCTCGCCCTCGCCTGCGACCGCAGCTATCAGCTTGCGTTGCCCGACGAACCCGAGCGCGCGCCCACCATCACCGTGGGCGAAGCCAATTTCGGTCTTTATCCCATGCCCACTGGCCAGACGCGCCTTCAGCGTCGCTTCTACAACGAAGCGCCGGCGCTCGATGCCGTGCGCGCTCGAGTCGGTCAGGCACTCGATGCCGACGCGGCCTTTGAGGTGGGCCTCATCACCAGCAACCCCGACGACATCGACTGGGCCGATGAAGTTCGCCTTGCGGTTGAAGAGCGCGTGGCCATGAGCCCGGATGCGCTCACCGGCCTGGAAGCGAACCTGCGTTTTAACGGCCCCGAGAACATGGTGACGCGAGTCTTCGGCCGCCTCACCGCCTGGCAGAACTGGATCTTCCAGCGGCCCAACGCCGTTGGCGAGAAGGGCGCACTCAAAGTCTACGGTAAGGGCGATCGCGCAGCGTTCGACTGGAACCGGGTTTAATTCATTCTCAGCATCACGACACGGAGCATCACATGTCCAGCATCAACTACACCGACAAGATCCCCAACAACGTCAACCTGAGCGAAGACCGCACCCTCCAGCGCGCGCTCGAGCAGTGGCAGCCCAACTATCTCTCCTGGTGGAATGATATGGGCCCAGATGGAAGCCAGGACTTTGATGTGTACCTGCGCACCGCGGTGAGCGTCGATCCGCAGGGCTGGGCGCAGTTTGGTCATGTGAAGATGCCTGATTACCGCTGGGGCATCTTTCTGAATCCCGCCGAGCAGGGCCGGAAGATTCACTTCGGCGACCATCTCGGCCAGGACGCCTGGCAGGATGTGCCGGGCGAGTACCGGGCGAACCTGCGTCGTATCATCGTTACCCAGGGCGATACCGAACCGGCATCGGTCGAACAGCAGCGTCATCTGGGCCTCACTGCGCCCAGCCAGTACGATTTGCGCAATCTGTTTCAGGTGAATGT